>NZ_JBNPVS010000036.1:0-108813 GCF_050434225.1 Paraburkholderia sp. GAS32
TGGTTACCAAGGCGGTTTCGGTGACGGCGGCTTAAAACGCCGAAGGCCGTCATCAGGCTTTCAGGGCGAGGTTTCTGACTTCGCCCGCCTGATTGATTGCTGTGCCAGGTCCGCGAGCGCTCGTTCGCGGACTTTTTTGTTTATTGCAACTTCCCTCACGTCATGCAACCCACACTGATCGGACAGGCCGTCGAACTCAGGCCACTTCAACAGGAACACGCCCAGGCACTGCTCGACGCAGCCGTGGACGGGCAATTGTGGAATATGAAGCTGACTGTCGTGCCGGGTCCTGAAACCATCGGCAGCTATATCGCGACCGCGCTCGACGGGCGCGCGGCCGGCACGGTGATGCCGTTTGTGATCGTGAGGCGCGACACCGGGGCGATTGTCGGCAGCACGCGGTTCTGGAAGATCGATCGGATGAACCGGAAGCTGGAAATCGGCCACACGTGGCTGGGCGAATCGGTACAGCGCTCGGCGGTGAACACCGAGGCCAAGTACCTTCTGCTGAGTCAAGCGTTCGAAGCGATGCAGTGCGTGCGCGTGCAGTTCACTACCGACGAGCTCAACGAGAAATCAAGAGCGGCGATTCTGCGGATCGGCGCGAAACAGGAAGGGATTGTCCGGCACGAGCGGATCATGCCGGATGGGCGCAAGCGCAATTCGGTGCGCTTTAGCATCATCGATGAAGAGTGGGCGGAGCTTAAGGCGATGTTGGAGAGGAAGCTGGGGCGGTGAAGCCCCACCTCCACGTCACGTGACTCGCCCCACTTCTTCGCGTTCAGACGCAAACCAGCCGCCCCACCCCTTCAAACGTGCACGTCCCGCTCACTAAGCGGCTGCGGTGGCGTCGTCGCTGCCGCAAACTCCTCGCGCAACGCATCGCGCGTATGATGCCGGCGCACCCAAAGCGCGGTCAGAATCGGCACCAGAATCGCGGTCACGAGACACGCCGTCGCGACCATCGCCGTCGCAGCCGGCACCAGCGGCTTGAAGCGCGGAATCATCTCGCCGATGATCGCCGGATTCGCCACCGCGGCCCCCGCCGTCGACGAAGCCGCCAACCCCGCCGCCCCATTTCCGCCCGCGATCCACCGATCCGCGAGGATCAGCGGAATGCCCGTCACGACGATCACCCCAAGGCCCAGCACGATGCCCGGCAAGCCGCTCGTGACGATCACATTCAGGTCGATACCGTTACCGAGCGCGAAGCCGAAAAAAGGAATCAGCGGATGCACGCAGCGGCCAAAGAACTCGCGCAACTCGCTGTCCAGGTTACCCAGCGCGAAGCCGATCAGGAACGGCAGCACCGCGCCGACGAACAGCCGCGGTTCGAAGAACGCGACGCCGGTCGCGCCGAGGATGATCATGCTGACGAGCGGCCCCGATTCGATCGACATCAGGACGAACGCGCCCGCCTCCTCCTTGGAGCCGTATTGCTGCATCACGGCCGCATAGAGACCGCCGTTGGTCATGTCCATCGACGTCGTGATCGCGAGCACCGAGAGGCCCGCGAACAGGCCCGCCTTGACGCCGTCGATCGGAATGAAGTGCGAAGCAACGATCGTTGCAATCCACGCCACCACCATTTTGGTCACGAGCAGCGTGCCCGACTTGCGCAGTACCGTGCCGGTCGCCCGCAGGTCGATCGTCGCGCCCATGCAGAAGAACCACACCGCCAGAATCGGCACGGTGCCGGTAATCAATCCATTGGTGAACGACCCGAGGTACTTCCCTCCGCCCGGCGCAAACGTGTGGACACAGGCGCCGAGCAGCAACGGCACCAGCATCAGGCCGCCTGGAATGCGGTCGATGGCCTTCTTGAGCTTCATGCCTCCTCCATGGACTTTGCGTCCAGTTGTCGGGTGGATCACCCGGGGTGATGTCCCGTTCTTGCGCCGGGCGACTCCCTTTCGGCGCAATATAGCATCGCGATAGGAACAACGTTCCGATTTTGATAGACTTCCTGATCATCGTTTACCCGTGTGTCACCCAGAAGGCTTGCCGCGCTTGATGTGGCAGTGCAATATTTTCGGACCGATGTTCCAGATTTGAAATTCTGCGCTACAGTCAGCAACAGAACGCCGTCGTAAAACGGCACGGCAAGACACCCCATCCGACCGGAGGCAAGAGCAATGGAAGTGAGACAGAGCATCAACAGCGAGCACGCGAAGACCCTGGATACCGCCGGACTGCGCAAGCAGTTCCTCGTCGAAGACGTGTTCGAACGCGACGCGCTGCGCCTCACGTACAGCCATATCGATCGCATCATTGTGGGCGGCGTGTGGCCGGCGACGCGCGCGGTCGAGGTGCCTACCTCGCTAGGCAAAGCGATCGGCGTCGGCTATCTGCTGGAGCGTCGCGAGCTTGGCGCGATCAACATCGGCGGCGATGGCTGGGTCGACGTGGACGGCACGCGCTATACGGTGCGCAACGAAGAGGCGATCTACATCGGCAAGGGCAAGCAGGCCGTCGCGTTCGGCAGCGACGACGCGGCGCGCCCCGCCAAGTTCTACCTGAACTGCGCGCCCGCGCATGAGTCGCACCCCACCCGCACGATCTCGCTCGCGCAAGCATCGCCCGAAACGCTCGGCGACCCCGCCACAAGCAATCGCCGCACCATCTACAAGTTCATCGTTCCCGAGGTGCTACCCACCTGCCAGCTCTCGATGGGCATGACGAAGCTCGAACCGGGCAACCTCTGGAACACGATGCCGTGCCACACGCACGAGCGCCGCATGGAGGTGTACTTCTATTTCAACGTCGCCGACGACGCGGCCGTCTTCCACATGATGGGCGAACCGGACGAAACGCGGCACATCCTCGTGCACAACGAGCAGGCCGTGATCTCGCCGAGCTGGTCGATTCACTCTGGCGTCGGCACGCGCGCGTACACGTTCATCTGGGGCATGGTCGGCGAGAACCAGGTGTTCAGCGACATGGATCACATTGCGGTGCGCGATCTGCGTTGAAGGCGAGCAGGCTCCTCCCTCAGCGCTGCACGGGCACCGCAAGCACCGCAGGCACATAGGTACCACGAGCACCCTGGACGCCACCGGCACCGCGAACGACATAGGAACCTACGCACAGTGAACAGCTTCGATCTGACCGGTAAGGTCGCCATCGTCACCGGCAGCAATGCGGGCCTCGGCGCCGGCATGGCCGTCGCGCTCGCCATGGCCGGCTGCGACATCGTCGGCGTGAGCCGCGCGGACGCCGGCAATACTCCCGCGCACGTCGAAGCCACCGGCCGCCGCTTCGCGGATGTGCGCGCCGATCTCGCCTCGATCGCTCCGGTCGACGACATCGTGCGCGCCGCAGTCGAAGCGTTCGGCCGCGTCGACGTGCTCGTGAACAACGCAGGCATCATCCGCCGCAAGGACGCGCTCGACTTCGGCGAAGACGACTGGGACGCCGTCATGGACGTCAACCTGAAGAGCGTCTTCTTTCTTTCGCAGGCCGTGGCGCGGCAGTTCGTGAAACAGGCAAGCGGCGGCAAGATCATCAACGTCGCGTCGATGCTGTCGTTTCAGGGCGGCATCCGCGTGGCGTCGTATACAGCGTCGAAAAGCGGCGTGCTCGGTCTCACGCGGTTGCTCGCGAACGAGTGGGCCGCGCAGGGCATCAACGTGAACGCGATCGCGCCGGGCTACATGGCCACCGCGAACACGGCGGCGCTGCGCGGCAACGCGCAGCGTAACGATGAAATCGTCGGACGTATCCCGGCGGGCCGCTGGGGCACGCCGGCGGATCTCGCGGGACCGGTGGTGTTCCTCGCGTCGTCCGCGTCGGACTACGTGCACGGCCATACGCTTGCAGTGGACGGCGGCTGGCTCGCGCGCTAGCGTGATGGAAGCAGAGAGGTCACGCGGCTCGCGCGACGCGGTATGCTCTCGGCGCTGGGGGCGATCGGCATCGGGCTGTGAGCGGATTTTGATCGGTTTGGCATCAACAGGGAATGACGGACATGGCAGCAATGGGCAAGCAGCGCAAGGACGACGACGCCGTACACATGCAGGAAGCGGACAGCGCGGGCGGTATGGCTAACGACAGAGGCGAATCGGCCTCGTCGATCGGCAGGGTCTTCGCGATTCTTGGCGCGATCGGCGACAGCGGGCAGATCGGCATCAGCGAATTGTCGCAGCGGCTCGGCATGTCGAAGACCACCGTGCACCGCGTGATCCAGACGCTGAAAGCGCTCGGCTATGTGACGCAGGAAATCGAAACCGAGCGCTACCGGTTGACGATCCGCCTGTTCGAACTCGGCGCGAAGGCGCTGGAAAGCGTCGATCTCGTGCGCGAGGCCGATGTCGAGATGCGCCGCATCGGCCAGGTCACGCGCGAGGCGGTCCACCTCGGCGCGTTTGACGAAGACGCCATCATCTACATCCATAAGATCGACGCCGACTACGGGCTGCGCATGCAGTCGCGAATCGGCCGCCGCAATCCCCTGCACAGCACGGCGATCGGCAAGGTGCTGCTCGCGTGGATGGACCCGGCAGAAGCGCGCGAAGTACTCTCACACGTGGAATTTCGCAAGTCGACGCAAAAGTCGCTCGCCTCTGCCGACGCTGTGTTGAGCATCCTGCCGCGCGTGCGCGAGCAAGGCTACGGCGAGGATAACGAGGAACAGGAGGAAGGGCTGCAGTGTCTCGCGGTGCCGGTGTTCGACCGCTTTGGCCGCGTGATCGCCGGCCTGTCGATTTCGTTTCCAACAATGCGCTGCGGCGCCGACACGAAATCGCACTACGTCGCGCTACTCAAGCAGTCGGGGCTCGCGATCTCGACGCGGCTCGGCTATCGCGAGGCGACGGAGCATGTAATTGTCGAAGGGTTGAACTGAAAAACGCAGGCCCCCCAAAAAATTCGACGGAATTCTTCGGGGCGCCTTCATCACGTACGCAAGCAGTGTGGCATGCACAGTGTACGCATGCATAAGCGGCCCGCGACGTTCAAGCAGCCCTCGCAGCCGGATTCGGTTCGACGCTGCGCGTAAAGCTGCGGCGACCATCGACGCTCACCGGCACGTCACCCTTCAGCGTCACACGACGTACCACGCGGTGAGCGTCGCCGTAGTCGTTGACGGCGTAGTGCTGGGTCGCGCGGTTGTCCCAGATCGCGACGTCGCCTGCCTGCCAGCGCCAGCGCACGATGTTCTCGAGACGCGTCACATAGGCCTGCAGCAGTTCCAGCACATGCGCCGACGCGCTCGGCGTGAGACCGACAAAGCTCTTCACGAAATGACCGAGAATCAGCGTCTTTTCGCCGGATTCCGGATGCACGCGCACGACCGGATGCTCGGTCTCATAGCGTGTCGACACGAACACTTCGCGATAGCGTTTGAGCGCTTCGGCATCTCGCCCGCGCTCGCCGACGTTGCCATAGTTCGCGTAGTCGTATTCATTGCTGTGCACGGCCCACAATTGCTCGGCGAGCGCTTTGAGCGGCGGCGGCAGATCGTCGTATGCGGTCGCGGTGTTGGCCCAGACGGTGTCGCCGCCCACTTCCGGAATCGTCACGCCGCGCAGGATCGACGCTTGCGGATATGCGTCGACGAAAGTCACGTCCGTGTGCCACGAATTCGCACGGCCGCCACGATGCGAATCGAGTTCGAGCAGGTAGTCGGTGCCGTCCACCACCGGCACCGTGGGGTGTGAAACCGGCTCGCCAAGCAGCTTGGCGAAGGCCTCCTGATCGGTATCCTGCAGGTGCGTCTGGCCGCGGAAAAAGATCACCTTGTGGCGCACCAGCGCGGCGCGAATCGCTTCGACGGTGGCCGGTTCGAGCTGGCCCGACAGGCGCACGCCGCGAATTTCCGCGCCGATGCGGCCGGTGACGGGATGAATGTCCAATGCGCTGGACGTCGCGAGACTGAGATTCGACATGCGACGCAACTCCTGGGTTTGAGGATGAGACAGGTCAGAGCGCCGGTTGAATCAACACTTGATTGGCTCTGTCTGCTGAATCGACGAACCATTATCGGCAGAGTGGGCGCCGCGAATCTATCGCGCTTTGGACACTTGATAGAAGAGCTTTTTATATCGTTATGAGTTTTCTCACGCGGCATCGCTCACGTCCCGCAATGCGTCCATATCGATCACGGTGATCCGGCTATAGCGCACGTCCACGATGCTAACCAGTGTTAGCGGCGCGCGTAAAAGACTTGTTTTTTATGTGCTTATCACGCGCTCGGGAGTGGCGATCGCGCGCCGATGCAATGACGTCGAAATCGCCATGATCCAGGCATCAGGGAAGGATATTGGTAGGCCCGTTGGCCACCGACGGAACGCGGCTCGCACGCAGACGACAGGCGATTAATACACGAGAAGCAACAAGCCGCTAACGCACACTAACCGATCACGGCAGCATCCGCTGCATTGTCTGATCCTTGAGCACGAAGCGATGAAACAACGCGCCCGCGATATGCAGTGCAACCAGTGCGAACAATACCCAGGCCAGATAGCCATGAATATCGCCCATTTCATGCCCCACTGACGAACCGACCGCCGAGATGCCGGGATATGGCAGTACGCCGAGCAGCTTGACGGACCATCCACGCGAAGAAGCGTTGGCCCATCCCAACAAAGGCACAGCCACCAGCGCGAGATAAAGCAGACCGTGCGTGATGTGCGAAACGACACGGAGGAAAGGCGACAGCGAGGCTGGTGATGGTGCCGGCGTATGCGTGAGACGCCAGACAATTCTCACCACCACCGCTGCAATCAGCGCTGCCCCGACGCCGAGATGCCACGCGATCAACCCATCGGGCCGCGTGCCCTTATGAATATCCGGCATGGTCCAACCGATCACGAACTGCGCAGCGATCAACAGAACCACCAGCCAGTGAAGAAACCTGGCTACACCGTCATAGCCTGATGCATAGCGTGAGAAACTGGCCGAGTCCGAGCGCATGGTCATGAGAATGTTTTAGCCGCAGTGAAGCCATTGAATGAAGAGAGCGTATTTGCGCCGAGGATACACACATTCTGGGCGCACTCACGCAGGATGCTACGGATCAAACCTTAAGAAAAGCTGATGCCGCGTTTGACGATCTCTTTCACGCGCGTGGGGCGGCGACGCACCGGTAACGCATCAGCGACCACGTAGAAAGTGCGAATCGCAACCCATCACATCGACTCACATCCCTAGTCTGCAACTGAATGTATCCGTCAGGCATACGTGTGGCGACCTGTTACGCCCTGCCTGCTCCAGTTGTTCATAAGCATGCGTTTCAACCTGCCCGAGCACCACGGATGCATGAAGGCCCGACGTTTTTCATAGCGCGCTCAACGGGTTGCCCACCGCGGGTTGCCCACCGATTTCTCGCTGGCGGAACGACTAATCGCAGCGCTGCAACGCGTCCCCATACCGTGTCACATGCGCGGCCGACATGCGAATGAATCGACACGTCCTGTTACACACGAACACACCGGTAATCCAGCCGCTCAGTAGAGTTCGATCACACGCAAAAGGGAAGGCAACGTCATGAAACGAATTTTCGCGCTGGTGTTGTTAGCTGTCACCCTCGGGAGTGCATTGGGCGGTTGCATCATCGTGCCAGAGGGCGGCTATCACGACCATGAGCACTACTACCACGATCACGACCATTACTAAGCGCTGCTCGCGCGGCGCACTCCACTCTCAATCGTAAAACCCGAGAATAAAACATGAGCAATTCACGAAACCGCTGGCTGTCCATGGCGATCGTTGCAGGCCTGGGGATCGGTGCATCTTCTGTCGCGCTGGCGCACGTCGATGTGGGGGTGAACATCGGCATTCCAGGCGTGGCCTATGCCCCTGAGCCGGTCTATGCTCCGCCTCCGCCTGTCTACGTACCCGCTCCGCCGGTGGTAATAGTGAGTCCGGGCTGGTACGGCGAGCGCTATTACGACGGCCACCGCTACTGGGAACGACGCGAGTGGGAAGAACGCCATCACGAGCGCGAATGGCATGACGCGCGCGGCTATCGCGACGGCCCGCACGGCGACCGGCACGGCCACGACGGCGATCACGGCGATTGGCACGGCCATGGCGATGACCACGGCCGGGGCGATCACTAATGCATGGGCCGGTGCAGCGTCGCTGACGCCGCCGGCCCGCGCAGGCATTCGCGCCACACCTTTTTCAGGAGCGACGATTTGCTACGCAGCGATCCACGGCGTGTAACCGCACAAATCGACGGCACGCTCATCTCCGCCGAATACAGCGAACAAACCGGCCAACTATGTTTGCGTCAGGATGGCGCCGTGCTCCGCGAATGGTTCCCACCTCATTCGTGGATCGCGATTGCATCAGTGGCGGGAGCGCGGCACTGGGGTACGCGGCCCACCGACGAGGACCTTCGCGCCCTGCTGCGCAACGAAATGACCTTGTTGCGCACGCCATAACCGCGTGACGGATACGAAAAAAGGCCGGTCATCGGACTTGTTCCGATGACCGGCCTCTTATTTTCAACTCGCAGATATTGAACGAGCCGAATAGCGCCGCAATGATCCGCGTGTTTCGTTGTGCCCTATCGTTGTGCCCTTAGCGCGCGTTATAGATCGGCGGCGAATACGAGCTTACCGACATGTCATTGCCGTGACCTGCTTGCCACGAGCCGCGACTGGCCGAACCATAACCGCTGGTATCGGCTTGAGCAGCGCCCTGCTGCGTGGAAACTTGCGCTTGCGTGCCCTGCGCGTCTTGCGGGGCAGGCTGATTCGATTGCGCAAACGAAGCGATCGGGGCGCCAAGAACAACGGCAATAGCAACAGCTTTGATGAGCGATTTCATGAAACCACCTCTAGAGAATGTCTTATACGCGCTGCAGATGTCACAGATCGTGCAGTCGGTGGAAGCAGTGTAGAGGTCGATCAGACGCGGATAAATCCTCCATTCCTGAATTCAGTGTTGCTTTTGACACGACAATCGCGGAAGCCCGCCCATCAAGGGTTTGCCGGAGTGCGCGGGTCCCGCCGGGGTTCGTCTGAGCAAAAATTTCCCGCGCATTCTATAAACGCTGGCGACACAAAGCTGCGCGCGCAGATCTCCATCCCTCTTAAACGACAGCGATGCCCACGTAGTTCTCCGCCATCACGGTAGCCGCCGCACGCGACGTGGTCACGTATTCGAGCTCGGCTACCTGCAACTGCTGTTCGAACGGCGAGGCACCTTCAATGCGGTGCATCATGCTCGTCATCCAGTACGAGAAATGCTCCGCGCGCCAGATACGCTTGAGCGCGGTTGCACTGTAACTGTCGAGCAGATCGGTGCGATTTTCGACGTAGAACGCGCTCAGCGCCTGGGTCAGTACACGCACATCGGCAACGGCGAGATTCATGCCTTTCGCGCCGGTGGGCGGCACGATATGCGCGGCATCGCCGGCGAGAAAGAGCCGGCCATGCTGCATCGTCGCCGATACGAAACTGCGCATGCCGACAATGTTCTTCTGGAAGATCTTGCCGTCCACGATGTGCTGGCCGTCGTGCGAATCGACGCGTGCGTGCAGTTCGGCCCAGATCCGGTCGTCGGACCAGTTGTCGACGGAATCCTTCGGATCGCATTGGAAATACATGCGCTGCACGTTCGCCGAGCGCGTGCTGACCAACGCAAAACCCCGATCGTGACGCGCGTAGATCAATTCTTCCGACGACGGCGGTCCTTCGCACAGAATGCCGAACCAGCCGAACGGATAGACGCGCTCGAAATCTTTGCGCAAGGCCTGCGGGATCGAGGCACGCGACACACCTTGCGAGCCGTCGCAGCCGATCACGAAGTCGCATTGCAATTCACACGCTTCGCCTTCGTGGCGATAGCGGATCGACGGCTGATCGGTATCGATGCCGTGCAGCGACGTCTCCGTCACACCGAAACGCAATGCCCCGTCGGCAGCCAGGCGCGCGGCGACCAGATCCTTGATGACTTCGTGCTGGGCGTAGACGGTGATCGAACGGCCGGTGAGCCCGGTCAGATCGATACGGCGCCGCTTGCCTTCGAAAGCCAGTTCAAAGCCGTGATGCAACGCCCCTTCGGCCTTCATGCGCGCGCCGACACCTGCATCGGTGAGCAGGTCCATCGTGCCTTGTTCGAGGACGCCGGCGCGGATGGTGGATTCGATCTGTTCGCGAGTGCGCGATTCGAGTACGACCGAGTCGATGCCGCGCAAGTGAAGAAGATGGGAAAGAAGCAGGCCCGCAGGCCCGGCACCGATGATGCCAACTTGGGTGCGCATGAGTTGTCTCCTGAATGCGGCGTTTGATATGCACGCAGTTTGACGATCATGCGCTGTATCGCGCAACGCGATATGGATGATATGCAGTATCTAGTTTTGAGATAACGGATGTACCGGTTCGAGCGGACTGGACACAGGTCAATGCGTCATCCCGTTGCCCAGTCGGCTCTTGCGCTTACTCGACCGATAACCGATCGTCCGTGTCGCTTTGCGCGGCCTCGAGGTAAACCCTGGTCAATTTCCGGATCTCGGCAAGCAACCTCCGGCGCACTGCGGGCTTCTCGTCGTTCGCCCCGGCGACTGCTTTGAGCACATGCAGAAGCAGCACCGCCTTCGTCTCGGACTGCGCCTTCGTCAGATGCGGAATCGCGTTACGCAAAATCGTGGCGATGCTGCCGCGCATCGTTTCGCGAAAACGTGCGCGCCGCTCGTCGCTGCCACCGCGCGCATCAACAAGTGCGATTGCCAGACTGCGCTGCGATTGCAGCGACAGCATGAAATCGACGAATGCATCGGCGAGCTGGCCTGGAGTCATTGCCGACGACTGATCGGCGAGCGCGGTAAAGCTGCTCGTCGTGTCCTGCACATAGCGCGAAAGCAGCGCATCCGCCAAAGATTCTTTGGACGGGAAGAACCGGTACAAGGAGCCAATCGCGGTGTTCGAGCGCGCGGCGATCTCGGTCATGGTGGCCGCGTCGTAGCCCTTCTCGGTAAACACCGCAACGCCTGCTTCCATGATTGCCGCGACCCGTAGATGCCCCCGTTGTCGTTTCGGCTCCTGCGCACCGCTAGAAAGTGTCGTTGCCATATCGGAGAGTTTTAACCGCTGTTTTCTTGCGAGCCTGGCTTCGCATCGTGATGTGGATTCCAGCGTGCATGTTAACCCCGCGGCTGGCGACGGCCAAGACTACTGGCGCCGCACCGCATGTGCGCCGTTGCTCACCGTCCGCAGTCCGGTCTGGTCGGGTTTGACATATGCGAGGGCATCCTCTACTATCTTTTGAGAGGATACCCTCGCATAAATGCGGCATGATCCATGTCGCCCGATCGCGTTTTTTGCTAACCAGACGAACCATTCCATGAGCTATCTCGCCCTGTTTTTCTCCGGCGCGTTTCTGTGCAATTGCGTCCCGCACCTCGCGAGCGGCCTGCGCGGCGAGCCGTTTCCGACACCTTTCGCGAAACCGCGGGGTGTCGGCGATTCGTCGGCATTGGTCAACGTGCTGTGGGGATATTTCAATCTGCTGGCCGGCCTCTATCTGCTCACGCGGCAGCCTGTCACGATCGGTGTGAATGCAAACTGCCTCGCGGTATTTGCAGGCGCGCTGGTCTTAGGCGTGTATATGTCCGTGCATTTCGGCAAAGTCTGGCAGGGTAAGCACGCTCGTTAATAGGCGAAGCAGCGGCGCCTGTCGCCAGGCGCTGTCTTCTGCCACGCTGCAATTCGCTCCGTTACGCGAGGAACAATCGGTACACGGGATTCTGCGTCTCTTCCCAGCACGGGTAACCAAGCGTCGTGAGAAAGTGGTCGAACTCGCTGTTCTCGCTTTCCGGCACCTGGATGCCGACCAGAATCGAGCTGTAGTCCGCACCCTGGTTGCGATAGTGGAACAGGCTGATATTCCAGTTCGGCGCCATTGACGACAAGAACTTCATCAGCGCGCCCGGCCGCTCCGGAAACTCGAAACGGAACAGACGTTCGTCGTGGGCCAGCGGCGAACGGCCGCCGACCATGTAGCGGATGTGCTGCTTCGACAGTTCATCGAAAGTCAGATCGACGGTGGCAAAACCATGCGCCTCAAACGCGCCCGCGATCTGCGCCGATTCGCTGCGATTGCGGATCTGCACGCCAACAAAGATATGGGCTGAATTCGCGTCCGCAATGCGGTAGTTGAATTCGGTGACGCTGCGCGTGCCCACCAGTTCGCAGAACCGGCGGAAACTGCCGCGCTCTTCCGGAATCGTCACGGCGAACACGGCTTCACGCGCTTCACCGACTTCAGCGCGCTCCGCCACGAAACGCATGCGATCGAAGTTCATGTTCGCGCCGGACGTGATCGCAATCAGCGTCTGGTCCTCGATGCCTTCGCGCTCGGCATACTGTTTGGCGCCCGCCACGGCCAGCGCGCCGGCCGGCTCCAGCACGCTGCGGGTGTCCTGGAACACGTCCTTGATCGCGGCGCACAGCGCATCGGTATTCACGAGCAGCACGTCGTCGAGATATTCGCGGCACAGGCGGAAGGTTTCCTCGCCGACCAGCTTCACGGCCGTGCCATCCGAGAACAGCCCGACTTCGTTCAATGTGACCCGTTCGCCTGCTTTCAAGGAAGCCGCCATCGCACACGAGTCGTCGGTCTGCACGCCGATCACCTTGATCTCCGGGCGCACCGATTTCACGTACGCGGCCACACCTGCCGCTAGGCCACCACCACCGATCGGCACGAAGATCGCGTGGATCGGGCCCTGATGCTGGCTGAGAATCTCCATCGCGACCGTGCCCTGGCCGGCGATCACGTACGGATCGTCGAACGGGTGGACAAACGTCAGGCCGCGTTCTTCCTGCAGCTTCACCGCGTGCCCGTACGCATCGCTATAGGACTCGCCGAACTGCACGACTTCGACGGTCGCTCCGCCATGTGCGCGAACCGCATCGACCTTCACCTGCGGGGTCGTCACGGGCACCACGATGATCGCCTTCACCCCCATGCGGGCCGCCGACAACGCCACGCCCTGCGCATGATTGCCCGCCGACGCGGTAATGACGCCCCGCTCCAGCGCGTCCACCGGAATATGCGCCATCTTGTTGTACGCGCCGCGCACCTTGAACGAGAACACTGGCTGGTTGTCCTCACGCTTCAGATAAACCGGATTACGCAGCCGTGCCGACAGATTCGGCGCGCGTTCGAGTTCGGTCTCGCGGGCTACGTCATAGACGCGCGCGGTCAGGGTTTTCTTCAGGTAGTCGTGGCGCAATGCGACGCTGTCAGCGGCTTCGTCGACCTTATTGAGTTCGTGTAACGGCAAGGCAAGCTCCTGTGCGGCAAGGACAAGTCATCAAAGAGATCACCAGGAGGCAGGCAGAAAGCGGACATAAAAAAACCCGCCTCGTGGGGCGGGTTTTTGTCACTGCGTATCAGACGCGCGCTAACCCACCATTCGATGAATGGTGCTAATAATCAGCGCAATACGGATGTCGAGGCAGTTCATGCGTTCGATCTTCGTTGACTGGACGGGCTTTGTCAATCCCTGTTCGTTACGTCGGGCAGCGTCGTCTATAGGTCTCACGAGGTCGACCACGACACGCAGTATTGCTGGCAACGCGGCAAACGGCATAGCAACCCACGCGGAAACCGGTGCCGCGGAAGACACCGCGAACTCAAGGCTGCGGGACTTCCGCGACACGCAAGCGGGGATTCGGCGCGACGGTTTCACGCCACGCGCCCAGCACGCTTTCGCGCAGAAACGCGTCGAACTGCGCCATCACCGCATCACGCGCCGTGCGTGAAAAGAGCGCGTGATCCACCTTCCCCACCACCTTTACGCTGACGTTCCTCAGCTTGCCGAGCTGGCTGCCGTTCGGTCCAAAATGAATCTCCAGCTCGTCCAGCCCCTCGTCGAGCGGACCGTACATCAGCGCGGTTCGCACACCCTTGCGCTCGAGTTCCAGCGCGATTCTGCGGACCGATCCACCTGGCGTCGACTGCCCGAAGAGCCGTTCGAGCGCCGTACTGACACGCGCGGTGATGCGCGCGCATAGACGGCGCGTGAGTTCCGCGATGATCGCGCGACCGTTCGCCTGTCCGGTCAATAGCCGCAGCCACTTGCGTGGATTGCGCATCGCGCGCCGGTAGACGACGCTCGACGCCACGTGCTGCGCGCCCGGCCGCGTCCGCGCGCCGCCCCACACAAAAAACGGCAGGTTGACGGAGGCGCAGCCTGCCACGGCTGGGTGAGCGAGCGCCGTATGAAGACTGACGTACGCGCCCGTGCAGACGCCGAACATGACGGTCTTCGAATGGCCCTTTGCCACCAGCCAGTCGACCCCGGCCCTGGCGTCGGCGACTGCGTACCGGGCGTACACCATGTCGAGCGTCAGCGCTTCATCACGACGAAGACTGTCGCCGAGACCGCTGAGGTCCATGCGCAACGACGCGATGCCCTGAGCCGCGAGATGCCGCGCCATCAGCACCGTGAAGCGGCCGTCGCCGACGCGGTGCACGCCGCCCGTGTTGACGAAAAGCACCGCCGGGGCGCCTTCAAGTGCGCGCAATGGCTGACAGAACACGCCGGCGTAACGCCCGCCATCGAACACGACTGGCGTCTCACGGCCATGCGCGAACTCGATCCTCGCGGTGGCTGCGCAGCCTCGCATCTCGACGGCCGTCCCGGCCGCTGTGCCTGCGCTCGCACCCAGCCATTCGAGCGCGCTATCGAAAGCCTGGCCAGGCGTCTCGCTGTAGCTAGGATCGAGCAGGAACCTGCTGTACTCGCTGAAAATCTGCAGGTCAACCTGGACGCCCTGCGCCTGGTAATGCGCGGCCAGCCGCTTCAGACGCGCACTTTCGTTCAGGTCCTGCAGCAGCACCCGCTGCGCGGGACATTGCACGCCCTGCTCGAGATCGATCTTTGCGAGCATCTCGAGCGAGTCCGGATAGAGACGGAAGCCATGCGCACCGATCGTTTCCGCAGCCTCCGCATCGGGACTGAATCCGAGCGCATGTTGCGCACTGAGCCAGCTTTGATGCTGGATTTCCAACTCGCGGATATAGCTCTTGCCCGAACTGACCGGCATGAGCAGCACGAGATTCTCGACGCCGCCCAACTCCTCGGCGGCCAACGCCGCGAGCGTAGCCCCCAGACGCAACCCGCATAGACTCAGACGCGTCACGCCGGTTTCGGCGCGAAGCCACGTCGCAGCCGTCTTGATACTGTCGAGCCATGCCCGCAAGCGCTGCGGATCTTCCTCGTGGCCGCTCGAATCGCCGGTGCCGGGGTAGTCGAAGCGCAGCGTGGGCATGCCGCGCGCCGCGAGCGCCTCGGCGAATTCGCGCCAGCCGTGATACGTGCACAGTGCTTCATAGCCGAACGGATTGCAGAGCACCACGCCCATCTCCGCCTGAGCGCCAGCCGGCCGGTGCAGCCATCCGAAACAGCCGTCGAAAGTTACCGGCGTCATGGTGGACGGATTCGTCATGATCGGTTGCCGGAGCGCCACGTCAGGTTCGCGGCGCAAGCGATTCCTCGGGCACGAGGTGCGCAATCACGCGAGCGAGGGAATCGATGCTCTGAAACAGATCGTGGGTAATCAGCGCGGCTGGAATTTCGATGGCGAAGGTTTCTTCGATGGCCATCATGAGGCGAACCGATCCGAGCGATGACAAACCTGCCGCATAGAGATCGTCGCGATCACCTAGTGCATCGACCGGTACGTCGAGACAGGCGATCTCCTGAAGCAGGCCGCGCATGTGATTTTTCATTTGACACCCCGAATACCTGAATTTTCAGCTACAGCATCGATGCGTCAGGCGAGCGCATCGCTGCTTGCACAGCATTCGGCGAGCGCCTTCCTGTCGATCTTTCCGTTCGTACTGAGCGGCAACGCGTCGAGTTGCACGATCCGTTGCGGCACGGCGTACACCGGCAAGCGCTGACGGCACGCCTGCAGAATCTGTAGCGCGCTGCCTTGCGCGCTGGTCACGAAGGCAATCAGGCCGCCGGCACGGCCCGCATCGTCGACGGGCCATGCGACCACCGCGCAGAGCGCCGCCTGGCTGCATGCCTGCACGACATGTTCGACTTCTTCGAGCTCGATCCGATTGCCGCGAATCTTGATCTGCGTGTCCAGCCGCCCTTGAAACACAATGCCCTGCCCGGCTACCTCGCGCGCGGCGTCCGAGCTTCGATACCAGCGTTGCGACGTGCGGCCCGGATAGCTCATCGAGACAAAGCGGTAATTGCCTGGCTCGTCCGCTGACAGATAGCCCGCGGCTAACTGGGGCCCGCCGATCAGCAACTCACCGCTTTCACCGGGCGCTACCGGCGCGAGCGCGGCGTCGACGATCAACAGTTCCATCCCCGGCAATGCGCCGCCGAGCGGCATAACCGCATGCTGCGGATCGCCGGGAGAATCCGGCGTGACTTCGAAAGCCGCGCAGGCCACCGTGGTTTCCGTCGGTCCGTACATATTCAGTACCCGGCTGTTCGGCGCGGCTTGCAACCACGCCTGCACCAACAAACGCGGCAAGGGCTCGCCGCCGAACAGGGTGACGCGCACGCTCGGAAATTCGTTCGCGCCCAGTTTGCGAAATTGCTGCATGAAGCCGGCCACCGAGGGCACGCTGCTCCAGTGCGTAATCGCGTGGTCCTTGATAAAGGCCGCGTTGTAGATCGGCTCGACAGTCTTCGGCACGTACAGGCAGCCGCCGTTTGCCCAGCACACGAACATGTCGTGTACTGACGGATCGAAAGTGAGTTCGCACCATTGCGCGTAGCGCGCACGGGGCATCCTGCCCAGCAGTTGCAGTTGCCCGGTTACGTAGGCGTGAGCGTTGGCGTGCGAGATCGGTACGCCTTTGGGCGCGCCGGTCGAACCGGACGTGAAGAGTACGTAGGCCAGATCGTGCGGTGCGCGTGACGTGGCGGCTTCTGCAACTGATGGTTCGGAATGGAGCCCGCCTTCGTCATCCAGCAGCAATATCCGCGGACAGTCGTCAAGCAACGACAACACTTCGCCGAGCACTGCCTTGCAACGCCGGTCGACCAGCAGCAGCGGCGCGCCCGACTGCTCGATCACGGCTGCAATGCGCGCGGCAGGTACGTTGGGATTGAGCGGCACGTAAGCGAAACCCGCCTTGAGGATCCCCAGCAGGCCGGCGTAGGCGGCCACACTGCGATGCGCGAACAGCAGACAGCGTCCGAGCCGGCCGGCCGGCATGGCGGCCGTCAATCCGGCCGCGATCCGGCGCGCCCGCGATGCGAGTTCGTCATAGCCATAGAGGCATTCATCGACCCATAGCGCGGGACTATCCGGCTCGCTCGCGGCAGTGTCGAAGAAGAAGGAATCCAGCATTCACAGTCTCGGTCCATTAGGCATGGAACCGGCGCGCGCATCGGCTGATCCGAACGGGCGCGAAAAAAGTTGCCGGTTATGCCGAAAGCACGCTGCCGGAGGCGTGAGCGACCCAGTAACGCGCTGCGTTATCGCAGGAGAGTTTCACAAGAAAGAGGCGCGGACGACACCGAGGAAAGCCGGTGTCCTCACGCGATATCGCTAGAGAACGCTGTCGTCCAAGGCTTCGTGAGAATCATAGGATCCGGCACGGCCGGTATATGTGCGATACCGCTCTCAACAGACGAATGAGGGGTGTTTGACGGTGCGCCGCTGCGAGCGGCGCGCTTCATACAGGTGTGTTAATTACGCACACCGCTTTGCTTCCGGAAGGCGTCCAGAATGTGCCGCTCCAACGCGTTGTAGTCGCGGCCGAAGTGATGGTCGCCCGACGTACGAATCACCTCGACGCCGGTGTTGGTCAGCGCCGGACACAAGGTGTCCTTCTCGTCTTCACCGTAGAAGCACTGCACGATCGCGGGTGGTACGCGTGCAAATTCCGGCTGCACCTTCAAGGCTTTGTCGCTCGCCGGCATACCGAGCCAGCCGCCCACGCGGATCTGGAAATCGGCGTCGGGCGCGAAACCGAGCAGCGCAATTAGCGACACTTTCGCACGCAGCGCTTCAGGCAAGCGGTTATAGGCGAACGGCATGACGTCGGCGCCGAACGAATAGCCGACGAGCGCAATATGGTCCGCATGCCAGCGTGCCCCGTAGGTCTGTATCACGCGCGCGAGATCGCGGCTCGTCTGAGCCGGTGTCTTTTCGCTCCAGAAGTAGCGGAGGCTGTCGATGCCGATCACCGAAACGCCGTCTTTCTGCAAGGCGAGCGAGATGGTCTTGTCGAGGTCGCGCCAGCCGCCGTCGCCGGAAATCACGATCGCCATGAGGCCGTTCGGATGCGCTGCGGGCAATTCGATCAGCGGCAGATCGGAGACGTCGTCATCGTTCGTCGACGCTGTCTGCAAATGCGGCGTGACCATCGCAACGAGCCGCGTGCGATCGCCGTTGCCGGGCGTCGCCTTTTCGACGAAGCCAGGCACCTTGTCGCGGATGATCGTCGGGTCCGGCGGGCACGGTTGGAAGCGCGAATCCAGCGTGCGCTCCGCGTCCACCGAGACCGCGCCGGCAACCGTATTCGACGGCGCCTGTTCGAGCACATGCATCGCCAGCGTCGCGCCCTGCCCCGTACCCGCGACGATCGGCGCGAAATAGCGGCTCGATTGCGATTGCCGTTCGAGTTGATGGCTCAAGGCTTCAGCGTCGCCCACCAGTTGATGGCAGGCTTCCTGTTTCGCGCTCAGATTGGCCGCATAGCGCGCCGTATCCACGCCGACGGTCAGCGCCCCGGCCTTGGCGAGCGCATCGGCGGTTTGCTGGTCGGCCGCACTCCAGCCGCCGGCCGCCGAGTAAAGCACCACGAAGCCGCGCAAGGGGCCGGCTGGCTGTGTCACCGTCACGTCGCCATAACGGCCACCTGATACGGTGGTGGTTGCGGCCAGGGCGGCCGCGCTGCCAACAACAAGGCCCGCCGCCACGGCGAGCCTGAAAAACGGATGCAATGTCATGAACGCCGGCCTCCTGCCAGCAATGACAGGTCCGCGAGCGTGAAGAACACACCCATCGAACCTGACGCCGCGAGATAGCGCGGCTCCCAATGCGGCTGGAACTTGCTCTTGAAAGCACGCAGTCCGCGGAAGTTATAGAAGCGGCCGCCGAAGCGCCACACGATGCCCGCCAGCCGATGCCAGCGCGACGCGAGCGGTGTCGGCTGCATGCCGGAGAGCGGCGCGATGCCGAGACTGAGCGAGCGAAACCCCGCCTGCTTCAGATGCAGCGCCAGTTGGGTAAACAGATATTCCATCGCATACGGCGACGCACTTTCCACGTGCCGCATCACGCCGACCGTTGCTTCGGTGTTCATGTCGGTTGTCATGAAGGTCACGAAAGCGGCCGGCTCGCCGTTCTGGCGCACCAGCATCACGGATTGCGCGGCGAGGTATTCGTCGGTAAACGCTGCCACCGAAAAGCTCTTTTCGCGCGCGTCGCGGCTATCGAGCCAGCCGTCGGAAATCTCGCGCAGCGTTTCGAGCGACGCAGGCACATCGGCCTGATCGATCACTTCGACGGCAAAGCCGTCACGTTCGCCGCGCTTGAGCGCATAGCGCAGATGCGCGCGATGCGAGCCCTTCAGGTCGAAATCGTCGAGCACCACGTGGGCTTCTTCGCCGAGCTTCATCAGCGTGAGGCCGGCGTCGAGGTAAAGCGGCAAGGCATTGGCGCGCACCTGATAGAACGCGGCACGGCCGCCGTGTGCATGCGCGAGCGCGACGAACTTGCTGATCAAGCCGGCCCACTCCTCGCGCGGCCCAACCGGATCGTGAAGCGCGGCCCACGTGCGGCCGTTTTTTGCGTACATCAGGAAGGCTTCGCGCGATTCGGAAAAGAGGAAACTCTTGTCGCCCATCAGCGCGAGGCCGGCGTCGCTGCGCTCCTGGGCGCGCACGATGCGCGCCGCGTCTTGCAGATCCTGCGGAGCAGGCATGACGAAACGGCCCGCCGCAGGGCGCAGCAATTGCCAGAAAGAGAACGTGGCGGCGAACAGGCTGGCGGCCAGGGTCGCGCGCAGCGCACGCGGGGCGCGTTCGTCGAAAGCGAATTGCCACCAAAGGTCGCGCGTGTACGGCACGTCGCGGAACGCAAACAGCATCACCCACACGGCGAGCGCGAGCACCATCGCCACCGACACCAGCCAGCCCGCCGTAAAGCGCTCGGCAAACAGCGACGAATGGCGGTTGAAACGGCGGCGCGTGGACAACAGCAGCGCGATCAGCATGCCAAGCACACTCGCTTCCACGAAGGCGAGGCCTTTGGTCAGCGAGAGCGCGAGGCTCAGCACCGCCAGCAGCAAGGTCATCCACCACGCGGCGTCCAGACGCCGCAGCAAACCACGCGCGACGAACAACAGCAGCACGCCGAGCACGCTGCACAGCATCTGCGAGCTTTCGAGCACCCACAGCGGCAGCACGTCGCGCAGAATCCGGATGCGCTGCCAGAACGCGGGCGTCGCGCTGGAAATCACCAGCATGCCGCCCACGACGAAAGTCACGAGGCTCAGAAACAGCGGCGCGAGTTTGTAGGCACCTGCCGCGTGCCGCAGTGGCAGGCGGCTTTTCAGCGCGCGACCTTCGAAGCCGGCGAGCAGCGCCGCCGAGACGATCAGCGGCACGCCGAAGTAAATCGCGCGATAAGCAAGCAATGCCGCGACCATCTGATGCGTTTGCACGCTGCCGTTCAGCGTGAACACCATCGCGGCTTCGAACACGCCGACACCGCCGGGTGTGTGGCCGATCATGCCGAGCAGCATCGCGGCGGCATAGACGGTGATGAAGGTCACGAAGCCGACGTCCGCATGCGGCAGCAGCGCCCACAGCGCGAGACCCGCGGCCACCACGTCGAGTACCGCGAGGGCCACTTGCGCGAGCAGATCGCGGCGCGCCGGGATGTCGAACGACAGCCACTGCCAGCGCGTGCGGATCGGTCGCGTGTCGCGACGGCAGGCGGCGGCCGCGAGTCCGAGCACGACGAGCAGCGCCGCGCCGCTCCAACGCAGCGTAAGCGGCGGGAGATGCAGCATCGTCGCAAGCGGGTCGGCGAGGCACACCATGCCGAGTGCCGTCATCAACACCAGCGCGAGCCCGAGCGACACGCTCGTGAACACGGTCATGCGGCCGATCTGTGCGGGGGTGACGTTCGACACCCCGTAGACGCGCACGCGCACCGCGCCGCCCGTCAACGCACCGAAGCCGGTCGCATTGCCGAGCGCGGAGCCCGCGGTCGCGCCGATCCACAGGGCCGCGCGCGGCACCGCCGCGCCCAGGTAGCGCAAGCCGACCGCGTCGCGACCGACCAGCGCGATATAGCTGAGCGTGGTCGCGCCGAGCGCCGCGGCCCACTCGCCTGCCGTCAGGTGACGTAGCTCGCGCATGACCGAGCGATAGTCGACCGCTTGCGAGAGATGTTGCAAGACGAGCAGCAACAGCCCGCAAATGACGAGTGCGAGCAAGGGCGAGAGGAGGCTCCGCTTGCCAAGCGTCTTCGATATACGGTCGAACATCGCGCCTGGCTGGTCGAATTTATTGTTATATCGGTGGAACATGGTCAATGCGGACCTTCGTAGAGCTGTCGTGGCGACGGGTCGTCTGTCACGGCGTCGCCTTACTTCGGCGATTACAAATGGATAACGGCAAAGTGTTGAAAAGGTTGACAGTGTCAGCCAATGTCAGTGAATTCGTCGGGTTTTAACCTGGGCCGGTCATTGAAGCTGAACGCACTTCGCGGCATGACGGGGCGCATGGCAGAGCAATATGGCCGATAAAACGGTCGATATTGCCGATTGGCTTGGCGTGCTGATGAGGACCGCTACGCTCGACAAGGGGCTGGATTTTAAACGCTTATTGAAGATCGCGAGACAAAGATTCGACATGGGGTCGATATCGTTCGATCGCGCACCGTTTTAAAGGCTGATTCGCTCCATCAAGATTTTCGCTGCGCGTGCCGTAATCGAGATCAAGAGCACGGCGCAATGTTGGTTTTTTGCGGCGGAAATGGCGGCAATTGAAGGAGAACGATGATGGCAGATCAGGATTGGGTGATGGCCGGTGTGTATCTGGTCGGGTTGGTGTCGATGGCGCTTCTGATGAGCGCGTTGTCCGCGCGAGCGACCAAAGTGCAGCGCGTGGTTGCATCGCGAATCAGGAAGTAACGCACGGGCGCTGCGCGTGCCGGCAATCCAGAGGTCGCCCTCCAGCGCCCTGATGCGGTTTGGTGCTCTAATCGATGACGATGCATCGATTCCGAAGCACGCTTCCCTCAGGACAGGAGACACGGATTGACGAACGAACAACAGCTCGAACGCTGGCTCGCACGCGAGCAGGAAGTCTTGGCGACGCTTAACGCCGGCCCGGGCCCCGGCGTCGCAAGCCCCGAACAGGTGGCGGGCAAGACCGGCCTGGAAGTCATGCAGGCGATGATGAACGCGGAGCTGCCCTACGCCCCGATTGCGCGCACGCTCGACTTTACGATCGTCGAAGTCAGTGCTGGGCAAGCGGTCTTTCAGGGCACGCCGCTCGCGCAGCATCTGAATCCACTCGGAACCGTGCACGGCGGCTGGATCGCCACCTTGCTCGATTCCGCGCTAGGCTGCTCGGTGCACACGATGATGGCGCCGGGCCGCGGCTACACCACCGCCGAGCTGAGCGTGAATTACGTGAAAGCCGTGACGCCGCGCGTGCAACGCGTGCGCGCCGAAGGCAAGGTGATTCATTGCGGACGGCAACTGGCCACGGCGGAGGCTCGCCTCGTCGGCCCCGACGGCACGCTCTACGCGCATGCCACGACGACCTGTCTGGTGTTCGAGATCCCGAGCCGCTAAAAGATACGGTCAAAACCGCCGGTTGCTTGCCACGGTCGATGACTTGGCGGCAGCCCGGCTATGCAAGCGTGCGATCCGGCAACTGGCGCTGCGCATGCGTTCGCCCCGCCTTACTTTGCAGCGCCCGTGGTGACACTGGCGCTTCCCGATGCTTACTGCGGACGGCGATGCGCTTCAGCGATCACAGCGCAGTTTTGCAAATGCAGGTTCAGTGCATGCAGAGCCAGTGCGCGGAGCTTGCCCAGCCAGGTGTTAGCGGCGGGTGCAGTGCGGACAGCAGCGGCGTTGGAAGCGGTGTTCATGGCGGACTCCTGTATAGGGTTTATACCTAGGCAATAACCCGATTATAGCCCTCTCATGCCGCACCGCAACAAATATCAAAAATGTCGCCGGCATGTTGTGGGACGGCGACATCCGCGATCCCCGCAGTCTCGAAAAGGGGCGCCATCAGGCGCTGCACTATTAACCATCCGCACCGTACAGGTGCAATAATGTCGCCTTTGCCTGCGACCTCCCGCCGCAGATCGCCCGCCCCTCATGACCGTCGTTCAGAAAGCCCTGATTGCGCCCCTTATCGTCGCATGCGCGATGTTCATGGAAAGCGTCGATGCGAATGTGATCGTCACCGCCTTGCCGGTCATGGCGCGCGACTTCGGGCGCGATCCGGTCACACTGAAAATCGCGGTGACGAGCTACGTGCTCGGTCTCGGTGTGTTTATCCCGGTGTGCGGCTGGCTTGCGGACCGCTTCGGTGCGCGGACGATTTTCCGCACCGCGATCGGCATCTTCGTGACCGGCTCGCTCCTGTGCGCCGCGTCGAACTCACTGGCCACCTTCACCGTCGCCCGTTTCGTGCAAGGCGTCGGCGGCGCGATGATGGTGCCGGTCGGGCGGATCATCATCTTTCGCGTGGTCCACAAGTCCGACTTCATCCGCGCGATGAACTATCTGAGCGTCCCGGCGCTGCTCGGGCCGGCAGCCGGACCGCTGCTCGGCGGCTTCATCACCACCTATCTGCACTGGCGCCTGATCTTCTTCATCAATGTGCCGATCGGCATTTTGGGTATCTATCTGACCAACCGGTATATCGCCAACACGCGTGAACCGGATCCCGGACCGCTCGACTGGATCGGCTTTTTTCTGTCGGCGGCCGGCGCGGTGCTGCTTCTGCTCGGACTGTCGCTAGTCGGCGGCGAACTCATGTCGAATCGGGACGCGTTCGGCATGTGTGCGAGCGGCGCTGCGCTGCTGGTCGTCTACGTCGCGTACGCACAGCGCGTCAAATTGCCGTTGCTCGATCTGCGCTTCTTCAAGGTACCGACTTTCCAGGCGAGCGTGCTCGGCGGCTCGCTGTTTCGCATCGGCCTCGGCGCGCTGCCCTTTCTGCTGCCGCTGATGCTGCAGGAAGGACACGGCATGAGCGCGTTCGAGTCCGGCCTGATTACCTGCGCGTCCGCGTTCGGCGGCATGTTCATGCGCACCTTCGCCTCGCGCGTGCTGCATCGCTTCGGCTTCCGTTCGGTGCTGGTGGTCAACGCGGCGCTGTCAGGGATTGCGATCGCGGCGTGCGGACTGTTTTTCCCCGGCACGCCGACCTGGATCATCTGGTTCGTCGTGTTGCTCGGCGGCTTCTTCCCCGCGCTGCAATTCACGAGTCTCAACTCGCTGACTTACGCGGAAATCGCCAGCCGCGACGTGGGGCGAGCGACGAGTCTCGGCAGCGTCGTGCAGCAGATGTCGCTCGGCCTGGGCGTGACGGTGGGCGGTATCGTGCTGCAGATTTCGCGCGTGCTGCACGGACATCCGGGCATCATGTGGTCGGATTTCTGGCCCGCGTTTCTGGTGGTGGGCTTGTGCTCGTTCGCTTCGATTCCGGTCACGCTGCGCATGCCGCATCGCGCGGGTGAAGAAATCTCGCGAGGCGGTCGAGGCTAGCGCCCGCGCTTATCCAGTCAGGAAGCGCGCGTTGACGGCTAGCCGGGACCGCACGGCCGGCGCCGCGTTTCCGCCTGCTCCAGCAACGCTTCGAATAGCGCGAGTTCCACCGGCTTGACGAGATGGGCGTGAAATCCCGCCGATTGCGTACGTTCGCGATCGCTTGCGTGACCGAAGCCGGTCATGGCGGCGAACACCGTGTCGGACAGAGCGGGCATCGCGCGCAACGCCTCGAGCGTCGCGTAACCGTCCATTCTGGGCATCGCAAGGTCGATCAAGGCAAGGTGGGGCGCGAGGCGCGGCGCAACGGCGAGTGCCTGCTGGCCGTCGTAGGCAATGCGGACTTCGTGGCCTTTGAGTTCGAGCAGCATGGCGAGGCTGTCGGCGGAGTCGCGATTGTCGTCCACCAACAGAATACGCAACGTAGACACCGCGTTTCCCGCCACGCCGGCCTGATGAGCCTGCTCTGCGGGGAGCGCTGCGGCAAACGGCAAACTGAGCGTGAACGAGCTGCCGCACCCCACTCCCTCGCTGCTCGCGATGATGCTTCCGCCATGCAATTCGACCAGCGATTTGCACAATGTAAGGCCGATGCCGAGGCCACCTTCGCCGAGGCTTTGCCCTTCCTTTTCCTGCGCGAACAACTCGAAGATCGAATCGAGCGAACGTACCGGAATGCCGCGGCCACGATCGCGCACTTCCAGCACAGCCATCTGATGATCGACGCGTCCGAAGATCTCGACGCGGCTGCCAGGCGGCGAAAACTTCGACGCATTATGCAGCAGGTTTTGCAGCACCTGCACGAGCCGCGTCGTGTCGCCGTGCACGATCAGCGGCTCGACCGGCATATGCGTCCCCACGCTCTGTTCCCGCGCATCGGTAAACGGCCGTGCCGCTTCGATCGCACGCGCCACCACTTCGGCCAGATCGACACGCGCGAGGCGCAACTCGACCTTGTCCGACATGATGCGGCCGACGTCGAGCAGATCGTCGACGAGACGCGTGAGGTGCGTGACCTGGCGGTCGATCAGATCGCGCGAGCGCGCCAGCGTGGGGCTCATGCCCGCTTCGAGTTGCATCACGCCGATCGCGTTGCGCACCGGTGCAAGCGGATTGCGCAACTCGTGGGCGAGGGTCGCGAGAAACTTGCGCATGCGCTCGCCGGAGCGCTCCAGCTCTTCGCGCTCACGGCGCTCGGTCAGATCGCGCGTGACTTTGGCGAAACCACGCAACCGGTTCGATTCGTCATAGACGGCGGTGATGTTGACGTTGGCCCAGAAGGTCGTGCCGTCCTTGCGCACGCGCCAGCCCTCGTCTTCGACACGGCCGAGCTGCCTCGCGATCGCCAGTTCGCGCGCGGGCTTGCCGGCCGCTGCTTCTTCGCGCGTGTAGAAGTTCGAGAAATGCTGGCCGACGATTTCCTCGCGTGTATAGCCTTTGATGCGCGCGGCGCCTGCGTTCCAACTCACCACATAGCCGTCCGGATCGAGCATGAAAATCGCGTAGTCTTTCACGTTGTCGACCAACAGACGGAAGCGTTCCTCGCTCTGCCGCAACGCTTCCACAAACGCGCGCTGGGTGGTCAGATCGCGGGTAATTTTGGCGAAGCCGGTCAGCACACCCGCCTCGTCGCGCACCGCCGTGATGACCACGTTGCACCAGAAGGTCGTGCCGTCTTTGCGAACCCGCCAGCCTTCGTCCTCGAAGCGGCCAGTCAGCGCTGCCTGCTGCAACTCGTAAGCGGGCCAGCCGCGCGCCACGGCTTCGGCAGGGTAGAAACGCGAGAAGTGCTCGCCGATGATTTCGCGCGCCGCGTAGCCCTTCAGTTTTTGCGCGCCGGCATTCCAGCTGACGATACGTCCGGTCGGATCCAGCAGGAAGATTGCGTAGTCTTCAATCGACTGGACCAGCGCCCCGTAATCGACCTCGGCGGGCGTGTTCGCGTGGAGCACGCGCGGCTCGTCAGCGGTCTCGCCGTTGTCGCCTGCGGGGGGGACATCAGTCTTGTTCATGGTGAAAAGCGTCTATTGGTATGTTCAGGCAGCATACACCGGCTCACTTCCATATTTCGCTCATGACCCAGCCTCATTGGACAACGTCAGCGGGCTCGATCAAACCACGACCACGCCGCAGAAACTCCGTCCCTCAATGCCCCCCGGCACCAGCCGCCGCTGCCGCACTCGCCTTGTCCGGCTTCGTCACCCAGATCAACGGAATGATCACCACGAAAATCACGGCTGAAAGCCAGAAAATATCGTTCAGACCGAGCATCGCTGCCTGCGTATTCATCGACTGTTCGAAGAACGCCATCGCCTGAGAAGCGCTTCCGCCCAGCGACGCTTGCACGGCGTCCAGAGCGGAAGTGAACGTTGGATTGTTCACACTCGTTTGCTCGGCCAGCCTCGCATGATGCAAGATCGTACGGTCATTCCAACCCGTAGTAGCAAGCGACGTTCCCACTGCCCCGGCAAACACCCGCGCGAAATTCGATAATCCCGCAGCGGCCGGAATCTTGTCGGGTGTGAGGCCGGAAAGAATGATCGCCGTCAGCGGCACAAAGAACAATGCAGTCGGAATACCTTGCAGCAGAGTCGGTAAAACCAGGGTCCACGTATCCACGCCAGTCGTGTAATGCGAGCGCATGAAAAACACGCCGGCAAACCCGAGAAACGCCAGCGTCGCCAAGACTCGCGCATCCGACTTCGGCATGATCTTCGCCATCACCGGCGCGAGAATCACGGCAAAGATGCCAAGCGGTGCGGTAGCCAGACCGGCGTCCACCGACCGGTAGCTCAAGTACTCCTGCATCCATTGCGGCAACAGGACAAGGTTCGAGAAAAACACCGCGTAGGCCACCGAAATCGCAATCGTGCCACCCAGAAAATTACGCCCTCCGAACAATCGCAAGTCGACGATCGGATTCTTCTCGGTCAGCTCCCAGATCAGAAAGAACACAAAGCTGATCGCCGCGAATACGGTCAGCGCGACAATCACAGGCGAATTGAACCAGTCCAGGTCCTTGCCCTTGTCGAGCATGATCTGCAGGGAGCCCACCCATGCGATCAGCGAGAGCAGCCCCACCTTGTCGATCGGCAAGCGTTTGGTCGGGGTTTCGCGCGTGCGGTAGATCGCCCACGTCACGCCTGCTGCAAAGATGCCTACTGGAATATTGATGTAGAAGATCCATGACCACGAGTAGCTATCGGTAATCCAGCCACCGAGCGCCGGGCCGGCGATCGGGCCGACCGTCGCTGTCATGGCCCACAACGCCAAAGCGTGCGAGCTCTTTTCCCGCGGATACGAGCCGAGCAGAATCGCCTGCGACAGCGGAATCAACGGACCCGCCACCGCACCCTGCACGATCCGCGCCGCGAGCAGTACCGGCAGAGTCGGCGCAATGCCGCACAACCACGACGAGAGTACGAACAACAGAATTGCCCACACGAACAGTTTGATTTGCCCGACGCGCTGCGTGAGCCAACCCGTCAACGGAATCGCAATCGCGTTGGCCGCGGCGAACAGCGTAATCACCCACGTCCCCTCGTCCACCGACACACCAAGATTGCCCGCAATGGTCGGAATCGCGACGTTCGCAATCGACGAATCAAGCACGTTCATAAACGTGGCCAATGCCACGGCAAGCGTCGCCAGCACGAGCTTGCCGCCGGTCAGAGGCGGGAGCGTGGCGGAATTGGGCGAACCATTCATTTCATCACCTATGGAAGAAGGCTAATGCCTGACTTGTCAGCTAATCGGTTAAAAAAACGGGCGTCAGGAGATCGCCCGTTCAACCTGCTATCCGTGCTGCGTTCTTTGGTGTCGCGCTTGCCGCTACAGCGCGTGCCGATGGCATGTTCTGCGCGATGATCCTGGCGATTTCGGCGTCGGCGTCGGCGCCGTACTGGGCGAACACGTCCGTGCGATACGTGGTGTTGGTTGCCGCGCCCAGTTGGGTGCCTGACTCGTCGCGCGTTTCGACATCGACTTGCATCGACAAGCCGATCCGCAGCGGATGAGCGTTCAGTTCGTTCTGGTCAAGCTGGATTCGCGCCGGGAGGCGCTGTACCACCTTGATCCAGTTGCCGGTCGCATTCTGCGCGGGCAACACAGCGAATGCGGCCCCCGTGCCCGCCGAAAAACCCACTACGTGGCCGTGATACTTGACGCTCGACCCATACACGTCGGCAGTCAGCGTGACCGGTTGGCTGATGCGCATGTGCTTCAATTGGCCTTCCTTGAAGTTCGCATCGACCCACACGCCGTCGAGCGGCACGATCGCCATCAACGGCGTGCCCGGTGCCACGCGTTGACCGACCTGCACCGAGCGGCGCGCCACATAGCCCGTAACCGGCGCGGGCAAGGTGTTGCGTGCGTAACTTAGGTACGCGTCGCGCACTTTCGAGGCGGCTGCCTGCACGTTCGGATGCTGTTCGACCGACGTGCGATCGGTTAGCGCGTGGTTGGCCGCGGCCTGCTGGCGAGCGGCATCGAGCGCCGCTTGCGCGGAGCTGACGGCGTCGCGCGCATGAGCGATGTCCTCGCCGGATACCGCGCCCGTTTCGGCAACGGCCTGGCGGCGCTTGAGGTCGTCTTCGGTGCGCGCGAGATCGGACTGACGTTGCGCGATGGTCGCGGCGTAGAAGTCGTTGTTCACGTAGAGGCCACTGACCTGTCTCACGGTCTGGCCGAGCGTCGCTTCGGCGTTCGACAGCGCGACTTTCGCGTCGGCGTTATCGAGCGTCACGACCGGTGCGCCCTGCTTGACGATCTGCGTGTCGTCGGCGTTCACTGCCACCACGGTGCCGCTCACTTGCGGCGTCAACTGCACGAGATTGCCGTTGACGTAGGCATCGTCGGTCGACTGATGATATTGACCGTTCGTGATGTAGTAGGTGCCGTAGCCCGCGCCGGCCAACACTACTGTGGCGGCCAGCAAGGCGAGCAGCAGCTTGCGCTTCGCAGGCGCCGTCACCTGCTTGGCTTGGTCCGCGTCCGCCGTCTCGCGGTTGGTGGTGATCGTATCGCTCATTTTGTGGGTCCTGACAGAAAGTGAAAGCGTCGCGATGGCGTCTTAGCGGGTGGCGACGACGGGGTTGGTTTGTACTGCCGAACTGGCCGAGGTTGCCGACGCGGCCACGCTGCCCTGTGCGCGCGAATCAGCGCTGTCGGTATAGCCACCGCCCAATGCGGCAGCCAGAGCAATTTGCTGATCGCGCCGGTTCATCTTCAGATTCGCGACCTGCTGGTCGGCGGCGAGCGCCGTGGTGTCGGCATTCAGTACCGTTAGCTGATTCGCAAGACCGGCCTTGTACTGTGTGAGCGCCAATTGATCGGCACCGCGGGCGGCTTCCTGGGCGGCTTGCGCGTCGCCGAGTTGCTCGTCGGTCGAACGGATTTGCGCGAGTTGCGTCGCGACTTCGGACAGCGCGGTGACGAGCGTCTGGTTGTACGTCGCGACGGCGTAGTCGAAATCGGCATACCGGCCCTTTAGTTGCGCGCGCAACTGACCACCGTCGAAGATCGGCAGATGGATCGCGGGACCGACCGACGCCGTGCGGCTCGCTGCGGTCAGGAAGCGGCCGAAGCCAAACGCGTCGAGACCGATAGCCGCACTTAGGTTGATGTCGGGATAGAACTCGGCCTTGGCTTCCTTCACGTCATGCGTGAGCGCGTCGACGCGCCATCTGGCAGCAACCAGATCCGGGCGGCGGCTCACCAGGTCGGCAGGCAGGTTGTCCGGCAGACGTACTTCGTCACCGATTCCGAGCGTTGGGCGCGCAATCGCGAGGCCACGGTCCGGGCCGGCGCCGAGCAAGGCGGCCAGTTGATAACGGGTGGTGAGGATGCTGCCGTCGAGCGACGCCAACGTCGCACGACTCGTGGCGAGGTTCGCTTGCGCCGTCTTGCGCTCGACCTGGGTATCGAGGCCCGTTGCGATGCGGCCGGCGGTGATGCGGTCGATCTGCTCGCGCTGCGTGATTTCCTGCTGCGCGATGTCGCGTAACGCGTACAGACGGGCGAGCTGGTTATAGGCCCGTGCCGTTGCGGACGTCAGCGACAGCCTGACGACTTCGGCATCCGCCTCGCTCGCCTGCAGTTGAGACAACGAGGCCTTGAGTGCTTCGCGATTCTTGCCCCACAAGTCCAGATCGTAGGAAGCGGATAACAGGCCTTTGTTCTCCGATTGCCATGAACCGCCAAACGGCGGCGGCACCAGCGCCGTGCCCGAATACTGCTGGCGCGTGAACGAATACGTGGCGCCGACTTGCGGCATCGTGCTGGCCTTCGCCGTGTCGCTATACGCAGCGGCTGCGGCAACGCGTGCCCGGGCCTGTTCGATCGACGGATTGCCCTTCAGCGCTTCCACAAGCAAGGCCTTCAGTTGCGCGTCGCCGAACTGATCCGCCCAATCGGCGGCGGGCCAATGGCCGTGATCCGCGGGGAGGCTTTGTTGCGTCGCGTAGGTCTGCGGCTGTGCCATCTGTTTGTCGCTCGAGATGCCAGCGTAGTTCGCGCAAGCCGACAGCACGGCCGCGAAGATTGCCGTCACGCCCACCTTCGCGATGCGTGACCTGGCTGCCTGCCTATTTAGCTGCAATATCATTTGCTGACCTGTCAGATATTAGGGTAAAAAAATGGCTGCAATCGTTCGCAGCGTTGTTTGCCTCGTTGCTTGCTAGTCTTCGAGAAACTTGTTCAGCAGGCGGCGCAATTCCTCGAATTCGGCTTTGGTGAATTTCCTCAAACGCCCGTTCAGCACCGCCGGAGCAATCTGCGGAAGATGCTCGGCGACGTCCTCCCCTGCCTTCGTCAACTTCAGATTGACGACGCGCCGGTCCTCGATACTGCGCGAGCGCTCCAGCAGACCTTTGGTCTCGAGCTTGTCGAGCATGCGTGTCATCAAACCCGTGTCGATACCGAGATGTTTGGACAACTCGAACGGCGTGGTCGCAATGTCCTGACGCAACGACAGCAGGATGCCCATTTGCTGGCTGGTGATATCCAGATCTTTAAGCGCGGCGTCCATTTCCGTAATCAACACGTTGCGCGCCTTGTTGATGGCGAACCCCACACTGTTTGTCAGACCGAAACTCTCCGGCGTGTAGTGATCCATGCGTAGCTCCTTGTTGGTTGGAATCAATATATCTGCATAGTCAGATACTGTCAAATTTAAATTTGTAGAAGTCAGATTCATGAATGCAAGGCGGGACGACAAGTATGTGCAGACGAATCCATTGCGCGTGGGCCGATGATCGCGGGGCGGACCGCGGAGAACGGCCTCCCGCGCCGGCTGGACGATATAGCCCGCCGTCAGACCGCCGCGCCAACCTTTTCCGCCAGCTTCGCGTCGTAACTGGAATGGACGTGCACCCGCTTCTTCTCCGGATAGGCGTACGCGTATGCCTTGCGCAGCGCCAGCGACGCCTCGTGAAAACCGGACAGAATCAGCTTCTGCTTGTTTGGATAGTTGGCGATGTCGCCGACCGCGAAAATGCCGGGCCGCGAGCTTTCGTAGTTGGACGTATCCACGTCGACGCGGCCGCCGTGGATCGACAGATTCCACTGCGCGATTGGCCCGAGATCGGCAACCAGCCCGTACAGCACGACGAGTTGCTCGGTGTCGAGTTGCGTTTCGCCTTCGATATGCCGCAGCGCGATCGACTTCAGCGTATCGCCTTCGACGTTGAGCCCCGAAATCGCGCCGACGATGAAGTCCATCTCGCCGGCCTCGACCGCGCGCCGCATCGACTCGACGCTCGAATCCGCCGCACTGAAGCCGTTGCGACGATGCACCAGCGTTACGCGCCGCGCGACCTTGCGCAGTGCCAACGCCCAGTCGAGCGCGGAATCGCCGCCGCCGGCCACCACCACCGTCTTGCCGGCGAAATCGGCGAGACGTTGCACGCTGTAGTGCACGTGACGCGACTCCAGCGGCACGGCTTCCGCGAGCGTCAGTTTTTGCGGCACGAACGCGCCATTGCCGGCGGCAAGCAGAATCGCCGCCACGTCGAATACGAGGCCGCGGTCGGTGCACACGGTCCAGCGTCCATCGTCGCGCTGCTCGACCGACTCGACCCGTTGCTCGAGATGGATGGGCACATCGAACGGCTTGCATTGCGCCATCAAACGCTCGACCAGTTCGCGCGCGGTACACGAGGGAATTGCGGGAATGTCGTAGATCGGCTTGTCCGGATAGAGCTCGATGCACTGCCCGCCCACCTTGCCGAGCCCATCGACGATCTGGCACGACAGGCCGATTACACCGGCTTCGAAAGCGGCAAAAAGGCCGACAGGCCCGGCGCCGACAATCAGGACATCGGAGCGAATCGGTTGCAAAAGCGGGTCTGTTGCGGACGTCATTCGGAGTCTCATGGGGTAGATCGATGATCCACCATACAGAATCGCCCGAAGCCCGGCAACGATGCCATTACAGGCGATAAGGACGCTTGAGTTCAGCAGGCCTCGGACCGCCAGCGGCGCACGGAGACCTCGTTGAATAGATTAAATTTATGGAACTATAAGAAAACAACATTATTTTTATAGCCGACGGCTTCGTATAGTCGAGCCCAGTTCGAATGCGCCCTCCGCTCGGCGCCCTCCTTTCCCGCTACTGGACCACGATGAAACTACTCAAGTTCGCCCCTCTCGCGATTGCCGGCGCGCTCTCCAGCGCCGCCCATGCGCAAAGCAGCGTGACGCTGTATGGCCTGATTTCGGCGGGCGTCGGCTATGCGACGAATCAGGGCGGCAAGAACGCGTGGCAGGCACTTTCGGGGACCAACCAGAACCCGCGCTGGGGTTTGAAGGGCATCGAAGATCTGGGCGGTGGCACGACCGCGATCTTCCAACTGGAAAACGGCTTTAACGTGATGACCGGCACCGCGTCGCAAAACGGCCGCGAATTCGGCCGGCAGGCGTTCGTCGGGCTCGCCAGCAAGACGTACGGTACGTTGACCTTCGGCCGTCAGTACGACACGGTGCACGACTACGTCGGCCCGGTGATCATCGCGAGCAACGGCGTCAACATCGGCGACAACGACAACGGCTATAACGATATCCGCGTGCAGAATGCGGTGAAATACGTGACGCCCGACTATCACGGCCTGAAGGCCACCGCCGAGTACGGTTTCAGCAACGCCACCGGTTTCGCCAACAACAATGCGTACAGCTTCGGTGCCGGTTACGAGAACGGCCCCCTGAAGTGGAGCGTGGTCTACGCGCAGTACAACCACCCGTTTAGCGCGACCAATCCGGACGGCGCGATTTCGAACGACTATGCGTCGTCGCTGCTTATCTTCGCGAAGAGCGCACTGCATCCGGCCGCGTATGCGAGCAAGCAGCGCATCTTCGGCACGGGCGGCTTCTATACGGTCGGCCCTGCGCAATTTGCAGCGCTCTTCACCGATGTCCGCTACGATTATCTCGACGGTTCGCATCTGCATTTGCAGAACTACAACCTGAACCTGAACTACCACGTGACGCCCGCGCTCGTTCTCGGCGCAGCGTATGCCTTCACTGACGGCAAATACGATGTGATCAACACGAGCCCCAAATGGCATCAGGTCAATCTGCAAGCCGACTATTTCCTGTCGAAACGCACCGACGTCGCGCTGACGGTGATCGCGCAGCAAGCTGCTGGCGACGCGCAACACGCGCAGATTTTTGCCTATGCGCAATCCACCGGCATCCGTCAAATGATCACGACGGTCGGCATGCGCCACGTATTCTAACGATGATGAACGCCTTCGATCCAACGCAGGACCGGCGCGCGTTTTTGCGCACGGCCATGGGACTGGCTGCGGGTGCATCGGCGTGGCCGATGCTGGCCGCCGCTTCAGGTGTTGCCGGAGCGGCTGACGCGGCCAGTGGCACGTCCTCTTCGAGCGCCCCCGCCTTGCAAAGCGGCACGCGCCGCAGCGTGATCATCGATTGCGATCCCGGTCAGGACGACGCGATTGCGATCCTGTTCGCCCTCGGCGCGAGCGACCGGCTCGACGTGCGCGCGATCACAACGGTCGCGGGCAACGTGCCACTGAACCTCACCGAACGCAACGCGCGCATCGTGCGTGACTGGGCCGAGCAGTCGCAATCGCTGCCGGTCTATGCCGGCTGCCCGAGTCCGCTCACGCGCGAACTGATCACGGCCGCCAACGTGCACGGCAAGACCGGTCTCGAAGGTGTGCCGCTGCATGAACCGCTCGCGCCTCTCGCGTCGCAGCATGCGGTCGCCTTCCTCATCGACACCTTGCGCGCGGCGCCGCCGCATAGCGTGACGCTGTGCGCGCTCGGGCCGTTGACCAACCTCGCTACCGCGTTCGCCGAAGCACCGGAGATCCGCAACGGCATCCGCGAAATCGTGCTGATGGGCGGCGCCTTCTTCGAGCGCGGCAACATCACGCCCGCGGCCGAGTTCAACATCTATGTCGACCCGCAGGCCGCGCAAGTCGTGTTTGCGAGCGGTGTGCCGATCGTCGTGCTGCCGCGCGACGTCGCCGTGAAAGCGCCGATCACGCCGGCCCGGATCGCGCCGATTCGCGCGCTCGGCAATCGCTGCGGCACCATGGCCGCCGACATCATGGCCGCGGAAGTCGCGTATCAGAAGGGACGCCGGGGCATTGAAGAAGCGCCCATGTACGACCCCTGCGCGACCGGCTACCTGATCGAGCCGTCCCTGTTCAAGGGACGCGAGGTCAACGTGATGATCGAGACAGTCGGCGAATGGACGCTCGGTGAAACCGTAGTGGACTGGAGCGGACACAGCGGCCGCAAGCCGAACGCGACCTGGATCACCGAAGTCGACGCGGACGGTTTTTATGCCGCCTTGCGCGCACGGCTCGCCACACTGCCGTGAAGCGGCGAACGCGTGAACTCGTGAAAGGCTCGGTAACGGTCATGCATACCGCACGCGTTGTGTCAGATATGCGCGGCGAGCCATTCGCGGCAAGCACGCACGTGCGGGCCGCGGTCGTCGCCGGCGAGCGAAATCAGTGCGATCGAACGGGTGACGCGCGGCTTGTCGAGGCGCAACGCGATCAGTTCCGTGTCGTGCAGATGCATGGTGTAGAGACTGGGCAGCACTGCTATCGCCAGACGGTTGCGCACGAGTTCGTACAACGGCTCCGTGTACTCGACGCGGTAGGCGACCGTCAGTTGCAGACCTTCGGCCCCGCCGGTGCGCTGCAATGCATCGCTGACGCTGCCGCGCACGAACACCGCGAGGTCGCGGCCCACCAGCTTTGCCCACGCGAGGCTCTTTTTCTGCGCGAGCGGATCGTCGCGCCGCACCACCACCACGATCTGATCCTCGAACAGGTCCTGGTAGCGCAACGCGGCTTCGCCGTCGTTGTCCGCCGCGGCCGCATCGGGTTCGTGCACACCCACGCCGAAATCGACTGCCCCCTGGCGCACGGCATCAATCAAGGCGGTGTTCGGCATGTCGTTCAACGTGAAGCGCAGCGACGGTTGTTGTGCGCGCAACAAGGTGAGCGCGGGCAACAGGCGCGCCGCAGCCGACGGAATCAGTCCGATACGCACCGTCTGCACGCGTTCGGCGAAGGTGCTCGCCATATCGTCGAAGGTGCCGCGCGCCTGATTGAGCAGACGCTCCGCCAACGGCAACACGCTGGCGCCCGCATGCGTGAGCGTCAGCCGATGCGCGGAGCGCGCGAACAACGGGCCGCCGAGCAGGAACTCGATCTGCCGGATCGCCGCGGTCAGCGCAGGCTGCGTCAAGGCGAGCGACTGCGCGGCCTGCGTGAAGCTGCGTGCATGCGCAAGCGTCACGAAGTACTGGATTTGCCGCAGCGTGAGCGCGGGCAAGAGGGACGAACGGTCGGTCATGGAGAGCAATGCATCGACGCAATGCGCAGCAGTATAAATGGCGTGGTTACAGGATGAATCAATTGATCAATAACGAATCTTCAATGCCGACAGCAAACAACCTGGCACCCGCAGCGCGCGACGGCTGGCTCGAACGGCGTTTCGCACTCGTCGAACGCAAGACCAGCGTGCGTATCGAAACGATCGCCGGCATCACGTCGTTTCTGGCGGCCGCCTATCTGCTGGTGGTGATTCCGTCGCTGCTGTCGGCGGGCGGCATGGATCGCGGCGCGGCGACGACCGCAACGATTCTGGTGTTCGTGCTGAGCACGGTGCTGATGGCGCTGTATGCGAATCTGCCGTTTCTGGTGGGGCCCGGCATCGGCGGCTCGGTGATTCTCGGCATTACGCTCGCAGGCGAGCATGTCGCGTGGCAGACGGGCCTCGGCATCGCCTTCGTGTCCGGCGTGCTGTTTCTGATCCTGACGCTGGTGGGCGCGCGCAGTCTCGTGGTGCGGCTGATTCCGGCGCAAATCAAGCTTGGGCTTGGCGCCTCGATCGGCTTGTTCATCGCGGTGCTCGGCTTCCGTAATGCGGGGATGGTGGTCGCCAACGCGAAAACCAATGCGCTCGCGCTCGGCGATTTCTCGCGGCCCGGCACCCTGGTCGCCTTGATCGGCCTTGGCGCGGCTGTCGTGCTGCAGGGCCGCCGCGTGCCCGGCGCGATCTTGTGGGCGATCCTGATTGCGGCCGCTGCCGGTGTGCCGCTCGGTGTCACACATATGCCCGCGTCGTTTCTGTCGTGGCCGCATAGCATCGCGCCGATTGCGTTCAAGCTCGACATTGCGAGCGCATTGAGCGTGGCCGCCATTCCGTATCTGTTCGTGTTCTTCGCGGCGGAGTTTTTCTCGACGCTCGGCACCACGCTCGCAGTCGGCGCCAAAGCGGATCTGCTCGACGAAAACGCGAATCTGCCGAATATCAACCGCCCGTTTCTCGTCGATTCGATTGCGGCGACGCTCGGTCCGGTGTTCGGCATTCCGGCGCTCACGGCGCTGGTGGAATCCGCGGCAGGTGTTGAAGCGGGTGGACGTACGGGCCTTTCTTCGCTCGCGGCCGCCGCGATGTTCGCACTAGTGCTGTTGTTCGTGCCGGTCGCGCTGGCCATTCCGAAAGAAGCCACCGCGCCCGCGTTGATCCTGATCGGACTGTCGATGTTCAGCACGATCCGCCATACACATTTCGACGACTTCAGCGACTCGTTGCCGGTTCTTTCGATGGTGCTGCTCACGTTGATGTCGAACAGTTTCGGCACCGGCATTGCGGGCGGTCTGCTCTGCTATGTGCTCGTCAAGCTGCTCGCCGGACGTTTCCGTGAAGTACCGTGGGGCCTCTATGTGCTGGCCGTGCCGCTCGGCTATTACTTCTATACCGTGGTCAAGCCGCATTGAGATTTGCACCTTGGCAACTTTGTTACCCGACTTTGCTGCACATTTTTATCCTGCATTCGCACTAAACTGAATTAGCGTCGAGTTTTACGCACTACCGAAAACCATACCGACATGAAAGAGACATTGGGCAACGTGCCCGCATCGCGCCTTGGCATTACGCTCACCGATGCCCATCGCGCCTTCTTCACCGCCCTGCCGAAGGTCGAATTGCATTGCCACCTGCTGGGCGCGGTGCGTCACGAGACCTTTATCGCGCTCGCTGAAAAGAGCCGCGCGCCGATCGACCGCGAAGAGATCGACGCGTTCTATACTCGCGGCGAAAAGCCCGTCGGCGTGCTGCGTGTGCTGCGCGCGCTCGACGAGCATCTGCTCACGCATGCGGACGACCTGCATCGCATCGCCTACGAATATCTCGCCGATGCCGCCGCACACCAGGTGCGTCATAGCGAATTCTTCTGGAATCCTACCGGCACGGTGCGCGTCTCGAAGATTCCCTATGCGGATGCGCAAGCGGCCATCGTCACCGCGATTCGCGACGCCGCGCGTGACTTCGGCATCAGCGCGCGACTGATCCCGAGCATCGACCGCGAAGCCGATCCCGACGAAGCGGTCGCGCTGGTCGACTGGATGTGCGCGCATCGCGCGGACGAAGTAGCGGGCCTCGGCATCGACTATCGCGAGAACGACCGGCCACCTGAGTTGTTCTGGAAGGCGTACCGCAATGCGCGCAACGCCGGCTTCAAGACCACCGCGCATGCGGGCGAATTCGGCATGCCATGGCGCAATGTCGAGACTGCCGTGGACCTGCTCCATTGCGACCGGATCGATCACGGCTATACGATCGTCGACAACCCGCAGTTGGCGGCCCAATACGCGGAACGCGGCATCGTGTTCACCGTGGTGCCGACCAACTCCTACTATTTGCGCACGCTCGCCCCGGAAGTCTGGGCCGAACAGCATCCGATGCGGCACATGCCGGGTCTGGGCCTGAAAATTCACCCGAACACCGACGACCCGACACTGCACAAAGTGACGCCAAGCGAAGCATGGCAATTGATGTATAGCCACTTCGGCTTCAGCATCGCCGAGTTGCGGCAGTTCATGTTGAACGGCATCGACGGCGCATGGGTCGACGATGCAACGCGCCACGCATGGCGCGCGGCGTGGGGTGTGGAGTTTGACGCGTTAGCGGCGGGGCCTTGCCCGCTTAAGTGCGGACAGTGCCTCGGCTCAGGCTAGCCACTCCCACGCGGTTTCATTCACCAATCCACGACCCGCGCAAATCGCTGTCGTGCAGCAATTGCAGCAACGTGCCCGCCGGACGGCTCAGCCGTTTGGCGGCCAGCGCGATGAATTCCACCGAGGGCAGTGTCGGCAGACTGGCCGCGTTGAGCGGCGGTGTCAGGCCCCGCGCGGCCAGATACTGTGGCCGAACCGTGATACCGAGCCCGCCTCGCGCAGCCGCAATGCAGCCCGAGTGACTGCTGCTCGTACACACCACCTGCCAGCTAAAACCGGCTTCGGCGAGCGCGTCGAGCACCACCGCCCGTGTCACGCTCGGCTCCGCGACCAGAATCAGCGGCAACGGCTGGCTAAGATCGACCAGTGTGCCGGTGCGCGCCAGCCACTCCAGCCGCCCCGTGAACAGCGGCACGCCGCGCCGGTCACCCAGACGGCGCTTGCCGACCAGCAGATCGATCGAGCCGGCGTCCAGCAACTCATACAGCTTGCCGGTCATGCCGATCGTGATTTCCAGTTCGACATCGGGATGCGCGTCGCGAAACGCCGCCAGCACCGTAGGCAGCGGCCCGAGCGCGACGTCGTCCGATGAACCGAGTCGCACGCGCCCTTTCAGGCGCGGCGCGCGAAACTGCGATTCGGCCCGCGCGAGCGCTTGCAGGATCACGCTGGCGTGCGCGAGCATGGCCTCGCCGTCCGGCGTCATCGCGAGCGAATGGGTGTCGCGAACGAACAGGCGCCGCCCGACGCTCTGTTCGAGCCGGCGGATGTGTTCGCTAACGCTCGACTGCGTGAGGTCGAGTTGCCGCCCCGCCTCAGTGAAGCTATGGCAGGCCGCGACTGTCGCGAAGGTCTTGAGCCAGATGGGATTGAGCATGTCTGTCATTGTGACCCTGGTCATCGGCAAAGTCGATAACAGTCAACAACCCTAGTGGGGTTCCCGATCGACGACGATGTCAATATGATGACGGAATCCCCCCAACGATCGCTCCGAGCTCGGCCCGCCGGTCCGTCCGCCCCGCCGCCCCCGCAGCTCAATTGAACATGAACAAGGATTCAGCCCAGACCGCGCTACTCTGGATCGTCGCCGCCGGTTTTTTCATGCAGTCGCTCGACACGACGATCGTCAACACCGCGTTGCCGTCGATTGCGAACAGCCTGCACGTCGCACCCCTCGCGATGCAGCCGATCGTGGTTGCCTACACGCTGACCATGGCGATGCTCACCCCTGCGTCGGGCTGGCTCGCCGACCGCTTCGGCACGCGGCGCGTCTATTTCGTGGCGATTCTGATATTCGTGCTCGGATCGATCTGCTGCGCGAGCGCTCATACGCTCGGTCAACTGGTGATGGCGCGGGTCCTGCAAGGCCTGGGTGGCTCGATGCTGCTGCCGATCGGCCGGCTCGCCGTCCTGCGCAGCGTCTCGAGCGAGCAATACGTGTCGGCGCTCGCGTTCATTTCGATTGCCGGCCAGTTGGGGCCGATCGCCGGCCCGACACTCGGCGGCTGGTTCGTTGAGGCCATCACGTGGCACTGGATCTTTCTGATCAATGTGCCGATCGGTGCGTTGGGGCTCTACGCGGTGCAGCGGTTTTTGCCGGCGCATGGCGAAACCCAGGCGCCGCCGTTCGACTTCGTCGGTTGTGGGCTGCTGTCGCTGTGCATGATCGCGTTTTCGCTGGCCGTCGAGGCGCCGGTCGAGACGCATCGCGCGGCATGGTCGGCAGGTCTCTTCGCGCTCGCGGTAGTCAGCGCGCTCGCCTACATTCCACACGCAAAGCGCCGCAATAATCCGCTCTTCAAACTCTCGCTCTTTAGCGAACCGAATTTCAGCGTGGGTCTGATCGGCAACCTGGTGTGCCGCATCGGCTCGAGCGCCGTACCGTTTCTCGTGCCGTTGCTGCTGCAATTGCAACTCGGCTACACACCGCTGCATTCCGGCCTGATGATGCTGCCTGCCGCACTTGCCGGCACCCTCACCAAACGCTGGATTGCGCCGCTCGTGCGCCGCTACGGCTATGACACGTTCCTGCTCGTCAACACGACAATCGTGGGGTCGGCGATCGTTGCGTTCGCATTGATTACGCGTGGTACGCCGCTCATCGTCGAGATCGTGATTCTGGCGGTGTTCGGCGGCGCCAACTCCATGCAATTCGCGGCGATGAACAGCGTCACGCTCAAAGGCCTCTCGCATGAAGATGCCGGCAGCGGCAACAGCCTCTTTTCGATGGTGCAGATGCTGGCGATCGGCTTGGGTGTCTCGATCGGCGGCGGGCTGGTGAATCAGTTCTCCGCGCAATGGGGATCGGCGGCGCTCGGGTTCCGCCTGAGCTTCGTGTGCGTGGGCGTCATCACGCTGGTGTCCGCATGGGTGTTTCGCCATCTCGACGAAGCGCCCGTCACGCGCGACGTGCGTGGCCAGGCGACCCAAGGTGCGGGGCGCTGACTGCCGGCGTGGCGGATTCGCGTACGCGCCGGGCCCTGGCTACGCTGAGTCGGACCTGACCGAGGCCGACTCAGCGCACTGCCGCCGCTACCCTCAGTCCGGCAAACGGATGCCGGACAATCCCTCGCACGCTTCGCTCGAATAAAAACTCGCGACATGATGACGCTCTCCGTTGATCAGTCATATATGCCTGACGCATGGTGAGAACCGCGTTCCATCGTGCAGCAGGCGAACCCGTGCAGATTAGCGCCAAACGAGTGCCTGACGCGATAGCGCGGCTGTCATTCCACTCATGATGCGGTGTCATTGATTGGCTCGGACAGATGGCGTTTCCCGGCGTCGTCGCATGAATTCAAACAGTGTTTCGCGATAGCATGTCATGCATTAATGCATAACAAAGGAATATCACATGCCATTTGACGAGCGCATGCTGAACGGTATGGGCGTGCTGACGGCAATTGTCGACTGCGGCAGTTTTGCGGCGGCAGGCGAAGCACTCGACATGTCGCAATCCGGCGTCAGCCGTTCGGTTGCACGGCTCGAAGCACGCCTCGGCATCCGGCTATTCGACCGCACCACCCGCTCCGTCACGCTGACCGACGAAGGCCGGCGCTTCTACGAACAGATCGTGCCGCTGCTCGGCGGACTCGAAGAAGCGGCTGCTTCGGCGGCGCAGGGCGCCACGGCGGTTCGCGGACGTCTGCGCGTGAACATGGACCCGTTCTTTTCACGTCTCGTGCTGGGGTCGAGGCTCGGCGGCTTCATCGATAAGCATGCCGATCTGCAACTCGAATTGATCGCGCGTGACCAGTTAGGCGATATGGTTGCCGACGGTTTTGATCTTGCGATCCGTTTCGGCGACCCGCCGGTTTCGACGCTCATCGCGCGCAAGCTGCTCGACACGCGGGTTCTGACGGTCGCCGCGCCGTCGTATCTGAAGAAACATGGCCATCCGGCAAGCCCGGCCGAACTCGAAAGCGGCAGGCACGTGTGCATCAAGTTCCGCGATCCGCTAACGGGTTACCCGTTCAGTTGGGAGTTTCACCGCGGACGCAAGAAGACGGTGATTACGCCGCAAGGCCGCCTGACCGTGAACGACGTCGGCACCTTGCATAGCGTGTGCGCCGCGGGCCAGGGCGTCGCGCAGATTCTCGCCTTCGGCGCCGAGTCGTTGCTCGCCAGTGGCAAACTGGTCGAACTGTTTCCCGACTGGAGCGACGAGGTTTATCCGCTTTATGCGCTCTATCCTTCGCGACATCATCCGCCGGCCAAGGTGCGGGCATTCTTCGACTTCATCGTTTCGCTGACTGGCGCCCCGACACGCGAAACGACCGCTTGAATGGCGGCTGGGCGAGTGTGACGCGCCGGCAGCCATCGAGCAGCATCCGTGCGTTTATCGGCGTGGCGTTTTTCGGCCTGGAAAGCGCGACTTCGCATCTTGTACGCTAGCGTGCAGACACAATCTCGCGGTGCGCGCAGGCTAAGTGAAGGCACTCACAGCACGTACGGAAAAACTATGTCGAACTACCCATTTGAGAGCGAGCTCGCCCATCTCGAACAGATTATTCCCTTTCTCGTGTCTGCTCCGCCGTTGGGTCTGCCCTATTGGCGACGCCGGATTCTCGCCTTGTCGCCGCCTGAAGGACGTCTACCGGTTGGCAGTGTCCAACGTATCGGCAGGTTAATGGACGTATTCGAGGAAATCGAACGCAAGGCTTCACCGGACGCGGCGTCCACAGCAAGGACAACGACACGCTAGCGCGCTGGACGGCGAGCCGGATCAGCAAGCAGTGCTCGCCCTCACTTCGCCAGGGGGCGTTCGCTAGATCGCCTGCAATGCCGGTAACAGCCGGTCGAATTCGCGTTTGACCACCGCGTAGCATTCACACACGTGGGCCTCCAGACCGGGCCGGTCCAGCACGGTGATATGGCCGTGGCTATAGCGGATCAAGCCGGCGTTCTGCAGTTTGAGCGCCGCCGCAGTAACACCGGATCGGCGCACGCCGAGCATATTGGCAATGAGCTCCTGAGTCATACGCAATTCGTTCGACGGCAGGCGGTCGATGCTGAGCAGTAGCCAGCGGCACAATTGTTGATCGATCGAATGATGGCGGTTGCATACCGCGGTCTGCGCCATCTGGGTAATGAGTGCCTGCGTGTAGCGCAACAGAAGGCGCTGCATGGGCCCCCCGCGATTGAATTCGTCTTTCAGCATGCGGGCATTCAAGCGCCAGGCGCGGCCCGCGCTTTGCACGATCGCGCGGCTCGGCGTAGTCTCACCGCCCATGAACAGCGACACGCCGACAATGCCTTCATGTCCCACGATGGCGATCTCTGCCGAGGCGCCGTCTTCCATCACATAGAGCAACGAAATAATCGACGTGGTGGGGAAAAAGACGTGTTCGAGTTGACCGCCGGATTCGTAGATCACCTGACCTAACGGCAAATCGACTTCAACCAGATGCGACTCGATGCGCGCCCACTCCATTTCGGGCAACACCGCCAACAGGTGATTCGCTTTTGGGTCACCCTTGAGCATCGGTGGCTCCTTGCTGGGTTCCGGACGCGCCAGCGGCGCGGCTACGCATTGATCTGCGGAAACGGCGCAAGCACGCGTTCCGCTGCAGCGGTGATTATGAACCGCGCGCCGGACGCGCGGAATCGGGTAAAGCGCCCGCTTCGCTGCTGCCGTGAGCTTCAACGGGCACGGCACAAACAGAAAAACCGGCTTGGCGCCGGTTATTTTCGTTCCGAATGCCTACAGAGCGACGGGTTTCTTTTTGAGCATCAGGGGTCGGCGCGTTTGCATCAGCGTGCGTTTCGCACCCAGCCACTTCGTCACGTGCTTGACCCATTGCTTGGGCGCGGCTTCATTGCCCTGCCCCTGCTGCGGCTCGTTTGCCGCCGGTGCGGCCGTTTTTTCGCTTTCGGCGAGGCGTGCTGCTTCGCGCCGCCGTTTGCTGTCGGCAATTTCTTCTAGGTTGACCTGGTCATCATCCATGCTGGAACTCCCGCGACAAAGCAAGGCGAGACGCCGGTAGGCGCCGCGCTGCTTCGGCTGTGGAACAAGGCGGCGCACGGCAGGTCCGGTTGGACCTACCGCGCCGCGCTCGCTGTATCAAGAAATCGTGTAGCGGTTTTGCGGACCGCCGACATACAGACCGCGAGCGAGCGTGAGGATTTGCTCGCGATGACGGTCGAAGGCTGCCAGCACTGCCGGCTCGTCGGAGCCTGCGCTCGGGCTCAGATTCGAAATGACCGAATTGTTGACAGTGAAGGCGATTTCGCGCGCATTGTCATAGCCCCAGAAATTGACACAATGACGGAAGGCGTCATAGCTGCGGCTTGGGTTCGGGAAGTTGAGGGACATTTCACGCTCCCGTGGTGTTTTCCTTCTCCACGGTGCGCTGAATATGGGGCGCGGTCAAGGTGTTGTTTGTAAGTGTGGGTGTTAGTCGGGCAAGCTGCCCGAATGCCACGACGAAGGGCGCGATCAGTCGCCGGCAGACCGTTCCGGAAAAAACCCGACGAAGGCGAACCGTCAGTGAGTTGATTTATTAACCGCTGACCCAACCGCTAGCCCAAGCGGCTTTGATGCGTTTTGGCATCAAAGCCGCACAAATTTTCCCCTTCGAACCCCTTTCACAGCGCGGACATTTCTTCCGATTTATTACGGATTATTTTTTTCCTGCAATGGACTATTTTGCTGCATGCAGCAATGTGTGCGCAAAGCGAACCGGCTGCCGCCCCTTAACAGATAAGAACGGAGACGCCTGTGTTCACCTTCTCCACTCCTACGTCCCGCACCTCTCCCAAGGTTTCCATTTGCCTGCCCACCTACAATCGGCCTGAGTTGATCGTCGAGTGCATCGATTCGTGCCTCGCGCAGACGTATGGCAATCTGGAGATTGTGATCGGCGACGATTCAAAGGACGCACGCACCCAGCAGTTGATCGCGCAACGCTACGCGAACGAGCCACGCGTGCGCTATGCGAAGAACCAGCCGGCACTCGGCCAGGCTCGCAACGTTGCGAGTCTGTTCGCGCGCGCACGCGGCGACAAGATCCTGCTGATTCACGACGACGACCTGCTCACCACCGACGGCGTCGAAAAGCTGGTGTCGCTGTGGAAGCTTCATCCGCAGCTCGAAGTAGCCTTCGCCGATCAGTACGAGGCCGATCACACCGGCGCCGTCGACTTCGAAGGCAGTGCACGCCTGAACACCGCGTTTCGACGCACTCGGGACGCTGAAGGCTTGCAAGCTTTGCCGGGCAGAACCGGCCTGATCCAGATGTTCCCGAACAACGGCTGGATGGCGAACGCGGAGCTTGTCAAACGGATCGGCTACAGCGACCAGCACGGCATGTGCTGCGATTTCGTGTTCGGCACCGAACTCTGTCTCGCGGCGCGCGAGGTGTTTTATCTGCACGAATACGTGTCGGTGTATCGGAAGACCGCGACGTCGATCTCGCACAGCACGCGCGGCACGACGGTTGCCGCGACCGTCAGTGCGTATGCGTTCGTCAAGGCGCTGAAACTGCCGCCGCAACTGGAACCGTCACGCAAGCTGGCGTTGCGCCGTCTCGCGCCGATCGTCGTCTCGGTTCATGCGAACAATCGCCAGGTCATGCCCGGGTTGAAGATCGCGTTCACGCATCTCTTCGCCTACAACTATGGTTTCAGCACGCGGCTCTATTACCACCTGCTCATGCTCTCGCGTGCGGCCGTGAGCGTACGGCAGCGCGCAACGGTGGCTGCGGTGGTCGCGGCAGCACCGGCTGTCGTCACCGAACCAGCCGCCGCTGTGACGGAGCTCGTCACGGACCTCGTGACCGATCAATCCGAACTGGTCTGACGCTGCCGTAGCTGGAAGCGGCTGTCCGTTCCTTCGCCGCAGCGCGTTCCATCGGCCCAATCGCCGGACAAACATCGCTGCGGTTATAAGGCTTTACGGCTAGCCGCTTAGTCGCCAGACAACGCCTGGGTGGCGGCCGGTGCGCGTGGCCGCACGATGCGCTTGCGCCGCGTCAATGCATAAGTGGCGATGCGGTCAAGCGCCGTGCACAACACCAGATAGATGAAGCCGACGAACAAAAAAATCTGCGCGGGATAGACCATCAGCCGGTTGCTGACCTGCGTCGCGACGAACGACAACTCGCCGACGCCGACGATATACGCAAGCGAGGTGTCCTTCACCAGCGACACCCATTGATTCACGAACGAAGGCGCCATGATGCGCATCGCCTGCGGCAGCGACACATAGCGCAGTGTTTGCATCCGCGTGAGACCGAGCGAGAGCCCGGCTTGCCACTGGCCGTCGCCGACCGCACGAATGCCCGCGTGCACCGAGTGCGCGAGGTACGCACCGCCGATCAATAAGCGCGTTTTCTGCTAAGCATCCACTCATTAGCAAACGTGTATTTGTCGCTTGGGCTTGCACGCGCGACTGATTAGGATGGGCCTCGAAGCGTCATCAGCCCGGAGGTTAATCGCCATGTCCGACAGTGCCTGTTTCAAGCCGCGTGTGATCGAGCCGGTCGTCGTCAATCAGCCGGAAGGACTGGGGCTTGCCGTGGAGTTGTGGCTTGCGCATCCCGTCGATGGGATCGCAGGGCGCGCCGTGCAGATTCATCTGCGCAGCGATGCGAAGATGGCGCAAGCCGAGTCGCTGCGCGACCTGCTTCATGCGCTGGGAACGGAGATTGTGGTGGCTTGAGCGTGCGCTTCGCGCCGTGCTTTCCGATGCGATAAAAAAACGGCGGCCGGGTTGCCCCGGGCCGCCGTCCTCAAAGAGCGCTCATGCGCGCTCTTCGAGCGTATCGCTGAAGCTCAATCTCACGCTCAAGGCTCAAGGCGCAGATAGCCTTCTTTCGAAGGATCGCGCATGCGCAGCGACACGAGACCTGCGATCGCGCACAGCGCGGTCACATACCAGTAGAACGTCGACTCGCTGCCCACCGATTTCAGCCACAGCGCGACGTATTCCGCCGAGCCGCCGAAGATCGCATTGGCCACCGCATACGACAACCCGACGCCGAGCGCGCGCACTTCCGGCGGGAACATTTCAGCCTTGATCAGGCCGCTGATCGACGTATAGAAGCTGACGATCGCCAGTGCCACGACGACAAGGCCGAAGGCCGCATACGGGCTCGTCACGTCTTTCAACGCGTGCAGCAGCGGCACCGTGCCGATGGTCGCAAAGAAGCCGAAGAACAGCATCGAACGACGGCGGCCGATGCGATCCGACAACGCGCCGAACGCCGGTTGCATGACCATGTAGACGAACAGCGCCGCGGTCATCACGTTGCTGGCCGTCTTGGCGTGCATACCGGCCGTGTTGACCAGGTACTTCTGCATGTACGTCGTGAACGTGTAAAAAATCAGCGAGCCGCCGGCCGTAAAGCCGAGCACCGTCGCGAATGCACCCTTGTGCAACCACAAGCCGCGCAGCGTGCCGGCTTCCTTGCGTTGGCGCGTTTCAGCCGTGGTCGTTTCTTCGAGCGATTTACGCAGATACAACGCGACCAGCGCCGCCAACGCACCGATCACGAACGGCACGCGCCAGCCCCACGCTTTCAGTTCTTCGGTGGAGAGGGTTTGTTGCAGGACCACCAGCACCAGCAGCGCGCACAACTGGCCGCCGATGAGCGTGACGTACTGGAACGACGCGAAGAACCCGCGACGGCCCTTGAGCGCGACTTCACTCATATAGGTGGCGCTGGTGCCGTACTCACCGCCCACCGACAGGCCCTGGAACAGGCGCGCGACCAGCAGCAGCGCCGGCGCCAATGCGCCGATCTGCGCATACGTGGGCAACACCGCGATCACGAGCGAGCCACCGCACATCATGAACACCGACACCATCATCGCGGTCTTGCGCCCGTGCTTGTCGGCGAGCCGGCCGAAGAACCAGCCGCCGATCGGGCGCATCAGGAAGCCCGCGGCGAAGACGCCGGCGGTGTTGAGCAACTGCGTGGTGGTGTTGCCGCTCGGGAAGAAGGCCGGCGCGAAATACAGCGCGCAGAACGAGTACACGTAGAAGTCGAACCACTCGACTAGATTGCCCGATGAAGCGCCAACGATCGCGAAGATGCGGCGGCGGGTGTCGTGTGCGTCGTAAGTCCTGGCGACGGTTTGGTCGGATAGGTCGGTCATGCTGTTGTCTTCCTTGTCTTTTAACGGAGGTAGCGGTCGTGGCGCCGCCTTCACAACGCGCGCATCGAGGTGCCGCGGTGGCACCTATAGCGCGCGTGCGCGAATTTTACAGAATGGCAAGGGAAAGATGGGGGGTTGTTAGGGGCAACGGGGCACTGGGCGGCATGATGCTGCAGCGCGGCATCGGTTATGGCTTGTCGGCTTTCAGCGCGTACCAGCTTGGCCATTGCTGCCTGATCAGTGCCTTGACGTTGCCCACAATCGCGATCAGGTCTTCGACAGCCTTAACCGACGGCGGCGGCGCAGGCGATTCATAGATTTTCTCGTTGCGTTGCCGCGCGGCGTATTCAATCTCCGAACGGTCGTCGAGATCGAGGTCCGGTTTGACGTGATCGAGCAAGGTTCCGATTACCTTAATACGGTGGCCATCCCCGCCACCTGGCGCCAGGCCATGGATGTAAATAAATCCAACAGCCAACGCGTGCACCGCTTCATAGGCATTGGCATAGCGCACGATGGGCGAATGTCTGTCGTCCTTTGCCGCCTGGAAAAACGACGCGGCGTTGCGGCGAAACTGCACGGCGTTCGCCGCGGTGAACGGCGTCTTACGGACGTACGCGGCGTTGAGCATGCCGGTTAGCTTTTCAGTCAGTTGAAGTGGAAACATCGAGCATGATTTTCGGGCCTTGATCGATTGACTCTAGCACGGGATCCGAGCGGCGCTTTTGCTCCCACTCATGCTCCGGGTACACGCTCACGTGGATTTCCCTGCCAAGCGCCTCACCTGCCACGTCGAGTTCGCGTTGCACGCGGCCGAGACGCGCGTCGCCGATCACCATGACGTCGATGTCACTAGCGGACCCAGCCGTTCCAGCGGCCATCGAGCCGAAGATGAACGCGTACTTTATTTTGTCGCTGATCATGGCCAGCGCGCGCTCGATCGGCTCCTTCAGGCCAAAGCTCTTGACCGCGATTTGTCGCAGCTCCGGGTAAAGCGGATGCTGAGTGTTCGCCTGGTAAAGCGCACGTCCGCCGGACTGCTGAAGGACCACGTCACCTGCAAGCAATTTCGCGACGAAGTCCTGAGTGGAGCTTCGGCCGCCACCGCTCAACTCGAACAATTCAGAAAGCGAATAAGCGCGTTCCGGGTTCAGAACAAACGCGCCCAGAATGCGCTGCTGTTTAGGTGTGAGAAGAAAGTCCGCGAGCATCAAATACCCTTTTTCGGTACTTTGTTACCGGAAATCGGTATTTGAAATTAAATACCGGAAACCGGTAAAATAGTACCGTTTTCCGGTAAAAGACGCAATGCGACGGCGGCATCGCGCATGTCGTCATCGAGCACCGAGAACAGACGCATCTCGCGGATCAGATGCGGCGGATGTCGCTCATCCCGAGAGGCTCGTTGCAAGCTCTTCGAGCCCGGCTTCGTGAGCGTCACGCATTAACGCTTCGACTTCAGGCAAGGTGCGGCGCACAAGTGCTCGCGCCGATCGCGGAAGTTCGGCGCAGGCGTCTTCGATGTCGCCGGTGCGATGTTCACCGAGCATGGCCAGCAATACCGACGCCTGGCGCACATCCTTTTGCGACTTGACGAGCGTGTTCGTTCGCAGGCGCGACACGAGTAGTTTGTGAATGGCAAAGCGGGCTGCGTCAGGCACGCGCACGGGCACAGCGCCATGCCGTGACACGAGCGTTCCGGCCTGGGATCGGCCTAGCAGGTAGGCCAGATACGGCAAGCCCGTGGCATGCGCATTGAGCTCGGCCACAGGCACCGTGGGAAACGAATCGTCATGCGAGGGAACCAGCAAGTCGACATGAAAGCGCGACTTCCCTGCCTCTGTAAACGATGTGGACGCCTCGCCGCGTTTCATGGCAGGGACCGGCACGAAGTTAATTCCAGTCTCCTTGAGCATCGCGAGCAGTCCGCCTTCGGGAAGATTGACGAGCGCGAGCTGATGCCGGCGCGCGATATCGATATCCTCGGTCTCGTATGAGACGGCCTTGATGCCGAGCGAGTTGAGAATCACGGCGTAAGCGTGCGAGCCGACCAGCACAGCCCCGGCCTCGAAAAGGCCGTAATTGTAAAGAACGCCGACGGTAGCGTAGGTTTTGTTGTCTGCAAGTTGAAAACCCAGCTTGCCGAGATCGCGGATTCGCGAGATGAGATCCTTGCTCAGATCGATGCTTTGCCGCACCTCCTCCACCCGGCTATCCACCTCTGGATCGCCCTTTGGACCGCCAAGGCTCTCCTCCTGCTTCTTGCCTTCCGGCCCCATGTACTGACGGGCGTAGTAGATAGCCCCGCCCCGTTTATGTTCGATAACCGTTCCGGGCGCGCCCATCAGGACCTTGTCCTGAGTGGCCGCGGCCTGTTCGATGTTGGCGAACTGGGAGCAGTAGGCTTGCTCTTGCTGCTCGTAGAGAGGAAAAGGCGGCATGGGACCTTTCAGTAATTTTTTATATTTTACTGAAAAATGCCCGTCTGTGGTTTTTTCAGTACTTTTTCACGAATTACTGAAAAACGGAGGCCAGGCGACCAGCCAGACTCCGAATGACGAAAGCCCCTGTTCGTCATAGACAAACAGGGGCTTCGGACACATCAGAAAACCAGCCTCCACGCGACAAGGCCGAGCGAACTCAAACCCTTATCGCCGGCGGCACATACTTACACTCATACCGCTTCCTCACCGTGCCATTCTCATCGACGCTTTCCAGGTAGACGTCGAACTGCCACAAGCGCGCCATGTGCTTGAGCACTTCATCGCTGTCGCCGGACAGATGCCGGTTGTCGCTCATGAAATGCCGCAGCGTCAGACTCCGGTCGCCCCGCGTATTCACCGCCCACACCTGGATATTCGGCTCCCGATGATGCATGTCGTACTGCCGCGACAACGCCTGACGCACGTACTGATACCCGCTGTCGTCATGAATCGCGGACACTTCGAGCGCATCGCGCATGTCGTCGTCGAGCACCGAGAACAGACGCATCTCACGGATCAGATGCGGCGACAGATACTGCGCGACGAAACTCTCGTCCTTGAAGTTGCGCATCGCATAGTGCATTGCCTGCAGCCACGGGCTGCCCGCCAGTTCGGGGAACCACTTGCGGTCCTCCTCCGTCGGCGATTCGCAGATCCGGCGGATATCGCTCATCATCGAAAAGCCGAGCGCATACGGGTTAATGCCGCTGTAGTACGGTTTCGTGACCGGCGGCTGGTAGACCACGTTGCTGTGCGAATGGAGAAACTCCATCATGAAGCCGTCTTCCAGCTTGCCCTGGGCATACATCGTGTTGAGCAAGGTGTAATGCCAGAACGTCGCCCAGCCTTCGTTCATGACCTGGGTTTGCCGCTGCGGATAGAAATACTGGCCGACCTTGCGCACGATGCGGATCACTTCCCGCTCCCACGGCTCGAGCAGCGGTGCGTTCTTCTCCGCGAAATACAGCAGGTTTTCCTGCGGCTCCGGCGGATAACGCTCCTCGATTTCCTCCGGCAACGGCGTATGCCGGGTCGGCAAGGTGCGCCACAGTTCGTTGACCTGCGATTGCAGATAAGCCTCACGTTCGCGGCGGGCCGCAAACTCCTTTTCCAGCGACAGTTTCTGCGGACGTTTGTAACGGTCCACGCCGTAATTCATCAACGCATGGCACGAATCGAGCAGCTCCTCCACCCGGTCGAGCCCGAAGCGCTCCTCGCACTCCGCGATGTAATTCTTCGCGTAGACGAGGTAATCGATGATCGCGTGTGCATCCGTCCACAGCTTGAACAGATAGTTACCCTTGAAGAACGAATTGTGGCCATAGGCCGCGTGCGCGATGACGAGCGCCTGCATCGTCATCGTGTTCTCTTCCATCAGGTATGCGATGCAAGGGTTCGAATTGATGACGATCTCGTACGCCAGCCCCATCTGCCCGCGACGGTAGCTCTTTTCGGTGGAGAGAAAGTGTTTGCCGAACGACCAGTGACGGTAGTTCACCGGCATGCCGACGGACGCGTAAGCGTCCATCATCTGTTCGGCGCTGATGAGTTCGAGCTGGATCGGATACACGTCGAGTTCATATTGCTCTGCAACACGGGCAATATGCGAGTCGTACTCTTCGATCAATTCGAAGGTCCAGTCGGACGGGCACGGCAGAGGCCGTCTATCGGCTACGTTCATACGGACTTCCCTTTGCCCCTCAGTGGGCGTTCCGGTGTGTCCCCGTGCTGCAGCGGCGTCGACTGCTCCGGCTGCGGCGGCTCCCGTATCGTCCGCCTTCGCCTCGGCATGCCCCGACTGTTGCTGCTGCGGCACGCCTTTCCCGCGCGCCGGCTGATCGCCGCGCGCTTCGTTGTGCAGGTGCTTTGCCGTCATGAAGACGCCACCTGCTTTTCAAACAACTCCCGAAACACCGGATAAATGTCAGCCGCGGTCTCGACCTTCTTCATCGCCATGTGCGGCTGGCTCAGCGCCAACTGTGCATATTCGAGCCACAAGTTCTGCTCTTCCGGCGTAACCTGGATATACGCAAAATAGCGCACCTTCTCCAGGATGTCATCCGAAAGTATCTTGCGGCACTTGGGCGAATCGTCGGTCCAATTGTCGCCGTCAGAAGCCTGAGCGCCGTAAATATTCCATTCAGTCGGCGAATAACGCTCGTCCATCACCTTCTGCATCAGCTCCAGCGCGCTCGACACCACCGTGCCGCCGCTTTCCGTCGAATGAAAGAACGTGTCTTCGTCGACCTCTTCGGCGCGGGTGTGGTGGCGAATGAACACCACTTCGATCTTTTCGTAGTTACGCTTGAGGAACAGATACAGCAGGATGAAAAAGCGCTTGGCGAGATCCTTGCGCTGCTCGTCCATGGAACCGGACACATCCATCAGACAGAACATCACCGCCTGGCTGGACGGCGTGGGCTGCTTCACCCGGTTCACGTAGCGCAGATCGAACGGATCGATAAACGGAATGCGCCAGATGCGCCCGCGCAAATGGTGGATTTCCTCTTCGAGCAGTTTGATCTCCTCGCGCCGGTCGTCCGGATCGGCCTTCATCACTTCGAGTTGCCGTTCCATCTCGTGCAACTGATTGACGAGCGGCGCACCAAGCGCAATCCGGCGGCCGAGCGCGCTGCGCAGCGAACGGACCACGTCGATATTGTTTGGCGTGCCTTCGGCCGCCCAGCCGGCGCGGATGCTTTTCCACGTGGGCACGGCCATCAGATGGGTTTTGACGAGACGCGGCAGTTCGAGGTCGTCGAAGAAATACTGCATGAATTCTTCGCGGCTCAGCTCGAACACGAAGTCGTCCTGACCCTCGCCCTCGTTGCTCGCCTGGTTGCCCCCGCCTCCGCCGCCGCCCCCTTGCGGGCGCTGGATCTTGTCGCCGCGGATGTAGTCGGAATTGCCCGGATGCACCATTTCCCGCTTGCCGCCGGGACCATGCCGGAACGACGGTTCCGCGATGTCCTTGCGCGGGATGGTGATGCTCTGGGTGTTCTGAATATCCTTGATGCTGCGATCGCGAACCGCTTCCGAGACGGCGCGACGAATGTAGTTTTTAACGCGACGTAAAAAACGCTCGCGGTTTGCAATGCTCTTGTTCTTACCAGCTAACCTGCGGTCGATGATTTGATGAAGCACGCCCGGTCTCCAGTATCGACCGGAGTTGGCGCTTCAGCGCTTACTCCGGTCCTATGCAGTCGCAATTTCCGCTGCGCGAGACGCACGTTGCAATAGGCATGTCCGCAAACACAACGCTATGTCCATGCAACTTGCGCTTCGCAAGGTGCCCGCGCGGTCGGACCGCGCGGGCGGCACGCAGTGCGTATCATGACGACTTGCGCACGCGCAGATACCAATCACACAGCAAGCGCACCTGCTTCGGCGTATAGCCCTTCGTCACCATGCGATTGACGAAGTCTTCGTGCTTGCGTTGCTCTTCCGCCGAACCCTTGGCGTTGAACGAAATCACCGGCAACAGCTCTTCCGTGTTCGAGAACATCTTCTTTTCGATCACGACGCGCAGCTTCTCGTAGCTGATCCACGCGGGATTCTTCCCCGCATTCGCAGCCCGCGCACGCAGCACGAAGTTCACGATCTCGTTGCGGAAGTCCTTCGGGTTGCTGATGCCCGCAGGTTTCTCGATCTTCTCCAGTTCGGCGTTCAGCGCCGCGCGGTCGAAACTCTCGCCGGTGTCGTGGTCGCGGAACTCCTGATCCTGAATCCAGAAGTCTGCATACGTCACGTAGCGATCGAAAATATTCTGACCATACTCGGAATACGACTCCAGATACGCGGTCTGAATCTCCTTGCCGATGAACTCGGCATAGCGCGATGCCAACACGTCCTTGATGAACGACAGGTACTTCTGTTCGGTTTCCGGTGGGAACTGCTCGCGCTCGATCTGCTGTTCGAGCACGTACATCAAATGCACAGGGTTCGCCGCGACTTCCGTCGAATCGAAGTTGAATACGCGTGACAGGATCTTGAACGCGAAGCGGGTCGACACGCCGGTCATCCCTTCATCCACGCCCGCGAAATCACGATACTCCTGATACGACTTGGCCTTCGGATCGGTGTCCTTGAGATTCTCGCCGTCGTACACCTGCATCTTCGAGAACAGGCTGGAATTTTCCGGCTCCTGCAAGCGCGTGAGCACCGACATCTGCGCCATCATCTTCAACGTACCCGGCGCGCATATCGCACTGGCCAGCGACGAATTGCGCAGCAGCTTCTCGTAGATCTTGACCTCTTCACCGTAGCGCAGGCAGTACGGCACCTTCACAACGAAGATCCGGTCGAGTAGTGCTTCGTTGTTGCGGTTATTTCGGAACGCCTTCCATTCCGACTCGTTCGAGTGAGCGAGGATGATGCCATCGAACGGGATCGCGCCGAAGCCCTCCGTGCCCTTGAAGTTGCCTTCCTGAGTCGCGGTGAGCAGCGGGTGCAAGACCTTGATCGGTGCCTTGAACATTTCGACGAACTCGAGCAGGCCCTGGTTCGCAAGGCACAGGCCACCGGAGTAGCTATATGCGTCCGCATCGTCCTGCGCATACTGTTCAAGTTTGCGGATGTCGACCTTACCGACCAGCGACGAAATGTCCTGATTGTTTTCGTCACCCGGTTCGGTCTTGGCGATACCGATCTGGCGAAGGATCGACGGGTAGCGGCGCACCACGCGGAATTTGCGGATGTCGCCGTTGTATTCGTGCAGGCGCTTCACCGCCCACGGGCTCAGAATGTTTTTCAGGTAGCGGCGTGGAATACCGTATTGCTCTTCGAGGATCGGACCGTCCTCGTCGTAATCGAACAGACCGAGCGGCGACTCGTTCACGGGCGAGCCCTTGATCGAGTAGAACGGCACGCGTTCCATGAGTTGCTTCAGACGTTCCGCGATCGACGATTTACCGCCGCCGACCGGTCCCAGCAGATACAGAATCTGTTTCTTTTCTTCGAGCCCCTGGGCCGAGTGCCGGAAGTAGGCGACCACCTGCTCGATCACTTCTTCCATTCCGTAGAACTCACGGAATGCGGGGTATACCTTGATGACCTTGTTCGCGAAGATACGCGACATGCGCGGATCGTTGCGAGTGTCGATCTGTTCTGGTTCACCGATTGCCGTCAACATGCGTTCGCCAGCCGTAGCGTACGCGGCGGGATTGTCTTTGCAGAGCGCGAGATACTCCTCGAGCGAGAGTTCATCTTCTCGCGTTTTCTCGAAGCGGGTCGCGAAACTGCTGTAGATATCCATGCTACCTCCTCGCCGAAGTCTAGACCGATGTCGTGCGCGGCGCGCTATTCGGAAACGACATCGCTCGAATTCATCCTAAACCCTTTTAAATTTTTTTTCACGAACTACGTTGCGAAAATCGCGCCGTACCCGCCTCCCAACATTCCTCACTTGGAAACACAGATTCGCTCACCTACAATCTTCCGCTCACATCACAGCGAATGTGCAGCGATCTCCGGCTCACGTTACTGCCTCTCCTGCGCCCTCTGCTCGCCATGATGACCAGCACGGCTCGCTATGCTCCGTTACACGAATCGTCTCGTTCATCGAACGATCCCACTGCTCCACCGGACGGCCTGTCTGCATGCGCACACTTTCTTGCATTGAGCACGGACGTCATGCGTTTTCTATGCCCGGAACCTTTTTTCATCAACGCGCGGCATCGCCATTTGGTCTACAGCGACATGCGCTGTGTTACATGTTCGTTCGCCGCGCTGACCTGAGACGCTGTTCACCGACGCATCTGCAAGCAGTTCGTCAACGCGCTGGCGGTATTGTTCCGCACTATTTCGCTTGAAGCGGGGTGTGTTGCCGCCCGCTTGCTGCCCATGCCTGCCTCGCGTAGTAACCGCGTCGGCGATATGGTTAGCCGCATGTATAACTGGATCACGGCAGCGCATCGGGTCGCTTCATAGGTGTATACGGCTAAGCGCGCAGTGCGGATGCTGCGGCAAATGTAAAACGGCCGCCCGTGGGCAGCCGTTTGCCTGATACTTCGTAATCAGCGGTTACAAGCGGACCATGACGAGCGCGCCGTTACAAGTACACGACGACACGCTCAGGTCAGTTCAATCTCCACTTCCCCAAGGCCGTCGATGTGGCCGCGCACGATGCCCGGTTTGTCCACATTGTGCGCACCGACGTATGAACCGGTGGTGAGCGTCCATTCCGGCTCGATTGTGATGCCCATGGCGGCGCAATGGTTGACGAACCACACCAGCAGTTCACGCGGGTCGCCGGCCGGATTACCCGTGGCTTCGGGCACCAGCGAGTTGCCGTCGAAACTCAGCTCGAGCTCGGGCGATACGAAATCGAAGCTGCGTGCAAGGCCCGCATAGGCAACCGGATGACCGGTGATCAACGCGCCGTTGTTCTGTGCGTCGGCCAGTTGCGCGAGCGGCGCGACATTGGGCCACTCGGCAAAGCGGCTATCGACGATCTCGATGGTCGGCAGCACGACGCCGACCTTCGACAGCACCTCGTCGCGCGCATAAGCCCGGCCGCGCGGCTCGATCGCCTCGGCGAAACGAAAGGCGACCTCCAGCTCCACCAACACCCGGAAAAAGCCGGTATGGGCCACCCGTCCGGGCGACGGCAGCACCAGCGAAGCCGGGATCGGTGCGCCCGCGGCGGCCCCGCCCGGCGCTCTGGCGCCGATCTTCCACGCGCCCGTCGAGTCGCCGAGGCCCACGATGACGGCCTGCTGGATCGCGTACGCGGTTGCCGCGTCAGGCGGCAGGCTGTCGGGTGGGGGCGCATCGATCGGGCGATGCTGCCGGCGGGCTTCGACGAGGCGGTGCGCGAGGTCGTATGGCGTCATGTCGGTCCTTTATGGCTGGCGCGTTGAGCGTTGGGTTGCCGCGCTGAGTTGCAGCAGTTGGGAAAAGCGGGCTCACGGTCTGCGCGCTGACTGCCTGTCGCGGCAAGGTTGCCGGTACAAGCGGTAGTCGCGCCCGTCAATGTACCGGATCACGACGCTTGCCAGGGTGTAGACAACGCTTGTGAACGTTACTTAGTCCGCAGACCATGAAAAAAGACCGCGGTTGCAGGCGCAATCGCGGTCTTTGTCGTCATGCGGCCGATCCGCACAAGCGTCGTTCCGTCTGATGCATCATCGGGAACGAATGTTGCAACGCTCAGAAGGTTTCCCAATCCTGATCGCTTCCGGTGCTCGCCGTTGCCCGGGCCGGTGTCTTCGTCGGCGCGGCGGCAGCCGGTGCCGGTGTCGCTGCGGGCGCAGCAGGTGTCCTGGCTACCGGGGTGGCTTGTGAGGCGGAATGTGACACCTTCCGTGCCGCCGTCGGGCGAACCGGCGCAGTCACGCGCTTCGGCGCCGCGCTCACCGGCGCCTTGAAACCGCTTTCTTCGAGCTGGAACACCGCGACCGCGGTACGCAGCTTGCCGGCCTGATCTTCGAGCGAAGACGCTGCTGCAGCGGCTTCCTCGACCAGCGCGGCGTTCTGCTGTGTCACCTCGTCCATCTGCGTGACGGCGCGCGCCACCTGATCGATGCCGCTGCTTTGCTCTTCCGAGGCCGCCGCGATCTCACCCATGATGTCGGTCACGCGCTGCACCGCACCGATGATCTCGGTCATGGTGCGGCCGGCTTCGTCGACCAGCGCCGAGCCGGACTGCACACGTTCCACCGAGGTGTCGATCAGTTCCTTGATTTCCTTGGCCGCCGCCGACGAGCGCTGCGCGAGGCTGCGCACTTCGCCTGCCACCACGGCGAATCCGCGCCCTTCTTCGCCGGCCCGCGCCGCTTCCACTGCCGCATTCAGGGCCAGGATGTTGGTCTGGAACGCAATCCCTTCGATGATCGCGATGATGTCGGCGATCTTCGCCGAACTCTGATTGATGTCGCCCATCGTGCCGACCACCTGGCCGACCACCGCGCTGCCCTTGTTGGCAATCTCGGACGCATTGGCCGCCAGCGAGCTCGCCTGGCGAGCGTTGTCGGCGTTCTGCTTGACCGTGCCGGTCAGCTCTTCCATGCTCGACGCGGTTTCCTGCAGCGCCGAAGCCTGCTCTTCCGTTCGCGAGGACAGGTCGATATTGCCGGCCGCGATCTGGCGCGTGGCCGTCGCAATCGATTCACTGCCGCTGCGCACCGTACGCACCGTTTCGGTGAGGCTGCGCTGCATTTTGGCGATACCTTCGAGCAACTGCCCCATTTCGTCGCGCGAGGTGACCACGACCGGGCGGCGCAGATCGCCAGCGGAGATCGCGTCGAAATGGCCGAGGGCTGCGTCGAGCGGGCGGCCAATCGCGCGGCTGAGCGTCAGGTAGGACAGCACGGCGGCAAGCACGCCGACCAGCAGCGCACCGGCGCTCACCATACGGAACACCTCGAAACTGCTTTGCGCGGAGTCGAAACCTTGCCTGGCCGAGACGAACTGGAACTTGCGCAGCGCGTCATCCGCGGTGGAGAGGTCGTTGTATGCCGCCTGCAAGCGCTTGGCGCCGTCGACGATCTTGCTCTGGTCGTTCGCCGTGACGATTGCCGCAAACGAGTCCAATTGCTGATGCAGCGCGTCGCGTTTGGAGACGACGTCCTGCGCAAGACGGTCTTCCTCGGTGTCGCGCGGCAGATCCATATACTTTTTCCACCACATGTCGGACTCCACGCGCATCGCACGCGCGCGCTCCATCGTCGCCGCCACCTCCGGCGTGCCGAGCATGAACGCGGCCCGGTCGAGCGCCAGCCGTTCGCGCGCCGCATAGAGTTCAGCGTTGCCGATATCGACCGCGCCCGGCATTGCGTTGGTGAACGTGTCCTTGTAAGCGTCATTCGAACGGCTCATGCCGAACAAACCGAAAACGCCGATGGCGACTAGCAGCGCGGCGAGAAAAGCCATCGTGAGGCCAATCCGCGCCTTGATCGTGATGCCTTTGTTCAACATGCTCGTTCCTGTACTTAACAAATGAGAAGCTGCGTGCGCAGCACGGGGTAGCGTGTGGCTCTGCGTACATGGGGCCGATTTGAGGCCGCGCTCTAATAGTCGTGTTTACGGCATCTAATCTGCATACTTGAAGGATTTATATGGCATGAAGAAAGATGTTGTAAGCAATTGGAAGAAATTACAAAGCGCTGACAGGCCGCGCTCATGCGGATGTCACGCAGCGCTTCTGACATTCAGGGAATTGAATTCAGGCGGCTCGGGAGACCGAACGCGGATAGGCGAGACGGATTCAGGCGGGGTTCAAACGGGGTTCAAAACGGAACCCTCCGCCAAGGGGAGCAACGGTGCGCTTGAAGGCGGGCACGAAGCACTCGCGCACGATCCATGCATGGCGTAAAAGCGGCATCAAAACCGAACGCGAGGCTTTTCGGCTCGCGCCCGGCAACGCAATCATCGATATCAGGCCGCCAGATCGCGCCTCGCCACGCCGGCCCATGTCGAGGTCGATTCGCGCACGATCAGGCGCGGCGACACGACGCGCCGGCGCCCCAGCGCGCGCGGACTGCCCGACGACGTCCCGGCAATGCGTTCGATCAGCGTCTGCGCGGCCATATCACCAAGCGCGCGGACCGACTGGCCAACCGTCGAGAGCGCCGGATAGGTGAATCGTCCCAGTTCGATATCGTCGAAACCGATGATCGAGCAATCGCGCGGCACGCTGATATTGCGCTCCGCCGCGGCGCGCAGCGCGCCGATGCCCATCATGTCGTTGCCGGCAAAAATCGCCGACGGCTTCACCGTGTCGAACAGTTGTCCCGCCGCGCGATGGCCGCCCATCCCCGAAAAATCGCTTTCGACAATCGCACCGGCCGGAATCTCGATACCGCGCTCGGTCATGGCGCGGATGAAGCCGTGTACCCGCATGGCGCTCACCGCCGTCTTCACCGGACCGGTGATGCAGCCGATCCGCACGTGCCCCAGCTCCAGCAGATGACGCGTCGCAAGATAGCCGCCCTTCTCGTGGTCGATCTGCACCAGATCCGCGTTCACACCCTCGATATTGCGGTCCACGACGACCAGCGGCTCGCGGGCGTCGGCAAGCGTCTGCGCCAGCACCGCGTCGTCGCCCGCGGAGGCGACGATCAGTCCGTCGATACGCTTTTCCTGCAGTACGCGCAGATAGTTACGCTGCTTGGCCGGATCGTCGTCGGAATTGCAGAAGAACAGGCAGTAGCCGTTGCGCGAGCAACCATCCTCGATACCACGCGCCATCTCCGCGAAATACGGGTTCGTACTGTTCGGCACCACCAGACCGATCGTCGCCGTCGCCCGCGCCTTGAGCGAGCGGGCCACCGCCGACGGTACATAGTGAAGCTGACGGATCGCGTGTTCGACCTTCGCGCGCACGTCGGCCGACACCGGCCGTGAGTTGTTCACCACGTGCGATACCGTCGTGAACGACACGCCTGCCACGGCCGCTACATCCTTGATCGTCGCCATAACCTGTTGCTCTCCTGCCTGTTGTTCCCGCCGGCCACGCCATCTGGCAACCCACCGGACGTCTTCCTCGAAGACAGACCACACCCATGAATACTTGCCTTACCGCACTGATTGGCGATCGCGCCGAACGTCTCGTACGTCAGAAAGGCGATCCGGCAGCGAGAACAGCACGATCATCGCCAGCAGTCCGCCGGCGAGGCTCAGGTAATTCGAAAAGCCGAGCCGCGTGCCGGTCGCCTTGTCGCTTACCTCTGGATTTAACGGCGGCTCAGCAGGTTTCTTGAGCGGTTATTGAATTGACGCGGATTCGCCTGTCTTGTGCCATGCATTCAGCAGGCAGCGGCGTGAGCGCGAGCCCGCGTGCCTCGGCGTGTTGCGGTGCTTCTTGCGAAGCGTATTTCGGTACTGACTGCCCGACGCTTACTTTGTCACGAGGTCGCACGGCGTTTCCACCACGCCGGACAACTGCGACTGCTTCTTGCGCTCGCTGATCGCCTTCAGTGCGGTGTCGATACCGAACACGGCCTGCTTGGCGGCGTACTGGTCCGCGGTGGCGAGCACGCGACCGTCCTTGAGCATCGGCTTGATCGCGTTGATGTTGTCGTAGCCGACCACCAGCACCTTGCCCTGCTTGCCGGCCGCGCGTACGGCCGAGACCGCGCCGATCGCCATGTTGTCGTTGCCGGCGAGGAGCGCCTTCAGGTTGGGATACTCATTGAGCATGGCCGACGCCACCGCGTTGCCCTTGTCGATTTCCCATTCGCCCGATTGCACCGACACGACCTTCGCGCCGACGGTCTGCATGGCGTCCTTGAAACCCGCGGTGCGTTGCTGCGCGTTGGTGGTGGTCGACACGCCTTCGATAATGCCGACTTCATCGCCCGCCTTCAGCTTTTTGGCCAGATAGTCGCCGACCTTCTGCGCGCCCTTGCGGTTATCCGGGCCGACGAACGGCACGTTCAGGTCTTTCGACTTGAGCACGTCCGGGTCGAGCCGGTTGTCGATATTCACGACGATGATGCCCGCGTCGATGGCCTTCTTGACGACCGGCACCAGCGCCTTCGAATCAGCCGGGGCCAGCACGATCGCATCGACCTTCGAGACGATCATCTGTTCGACGATGCGGATCTGGTTCGCCGTATCCGTCTCGTCCTTGATACCGTTGGTGATCAGGTCGAACTGCGAGGCATTGTGTTTCTGGTAGTCCTTCGCGCCGGTTTCCATGGTCAGGAAGAACTCGTTGGCGAGCGACTTCATCACCAGCGCGACCTTCGGCTTATGGGCCGGCGTGGTTTGCGCGTAAGCGGAGGAAAACGGCAAAGCGGCGGTGGCGGTGACGAGAACAGCGGCCGCCAGCATGCGGCGGCGAATGCGATGGCTCATGCTTATCTCCAGGGTTTGTCGGGCTCGCGGGCGAGCCGTATTTTTAGTGACGCGCAAACGTTTGCGAGGCCTATTCTCAGCGTGCCCTTCTCGGAATGTCAACGATTCGCAGTGTTGCGGGGCACCGGCCCGCAGAAAGTGCGTCGATGCGATGCGCTCGATGGCTTCGGCGTGGTGTCGCGAATAGGCGCACCGGCAGGCTGTGTTCTGGCAACGGTTCCTCGCTCAGTCTGTGCGTGGCAGATTTACCGCCGGCTGCAAGCTTAGCGGCCGGCGGGCCGCCTATGCTGGACTTTTATTGCGCACGGTGCAAGCGGGAATTAAGCGCAGCGATGGGCTAACGGTGTGTCAAAGCCAGCCGGACTTGCGAAAGCGCCAGTACAGGATCAGATCCACGGTCGCCATCACGGCAAGACAGACTGGATAGCCGAACTTGTAGTGCAACTCGGGGATCGTCTGGAAGTTCATCCCGTAGATACCGGCGATCATGGTCGGCACCGCGAACAATGCGGCAAACGAGCCGAGCCGCTTGGTCACCTCGTTTTCGACAAGCGAGATCATCCCCAGATTGACCTGCACCGCGGTCACAACCAGTTCGCGCCGGCCATCGATGATTCTGACGATCCGCTCGAGATGGTCGTAGACGTCGCGGAAATAGGCTTGCATGCCTTCGCAGACGCTCGGAATCCGGCCGCCCGTCAATTTGCCGATCGCTTCCTGAAGCGGCGCGATGTGGTGCTGCAGGATCACGAGACGACGTTTCAGCGAATACAGATCCTCGATGATTGCCCGCGACGCCACCGAATTGTTGCGCTCGAAGATGCGGTCTTCGAGCGCCTCGATCTCGGTGTTCATCGCCTCGACGATCGGAAAATAACGATCGACGATGTCGTCCGCCAGCGCGTACAGCACGAACGCCGAGCCCTCCTTGAGCAATTGCGGCTCGCGCTCGCAACGGGCGCGAACGTTCTGGAACCCGGCGCGCGTACCGCGGCGCACCGACAACACATAGTTGTGCCCCACGAACACGTCGACCTCGCCGATCAGCAGCTCGCCCTCTTCGTCCATTTCCACGGTATGCATGACGGCGAATAGCGACTCGCCGTACTCCTCGATTTTCGGACGCTGATGGCCGTTTTGCGCATCTTCGATCGCGAGTTCGTGCAGGCCGAACTCGTGCTGCATCACGGCCAGTTCTTCGGGCCCCGGGTCTTTCAGCGCAACCCAGACGAAGCACTCGGGCCGCGCCACGTAGTCGCTGATGCTATCGATATCGATATCGGCCAGCTTCCGGCCGTCCTGATAGGCGGCGCAATTGATTAGCATGTTGGATTACCTTGAAAACGGAACAGACCGGCCGGCTTCGCACTATGCGTAGGCCTCACACCGGGTCTGCATAGACGGATACACGATGCCCGCCATGTTAAGGGCTCTGAGTGACTGTCATGTATCCAATTGTTAAACGGTCAGACTGGAAACATAGCTAAAGCTTGCTTGCGGCAGCGGGCACAGTTCGACACTGTTCAACACGCCCCTGCCGCAATCCGGCGTTGTCAGACCCGGCCCTGCGCTATTGCGCAACCCTGCGCAAAGCGATGCTGTGATCGTCGCCGAAGGTGACCGACGCGCGGTTCGTATAGCGCGTATCCGCTGTGACCGTAAAGCGCATTTCCACGACCGGATCGAATTGCGTGGAGACACCGATGCGATGCACCCCCGGGCTCAGATAGAAGACCACATGTTCGCCGTTCATCAGATCGGTGACCTGCTCGCCGTCGATATACACCAGCGCATCGCGGAACCGGACGATAACGTCGCGGGAACGCTCGCGCCGCACGTCCACGGCGACCAGTCCGGTTCCCGGCTCCGTGTAACCGGGCTGGACGATGCGCGCTTGCGGCACCTCCTTGAACGGGACGGGCTCGGCAGGTGTCGAGGCGCAACCGGCGAGCGACGCGATGGCCAGCGCAAGCAGCGCGGCTTTGCAGCGGAAGTGCGGACGCATCGGCATGCTGGGTCTCCCGTGTTGTTGGTGGTGTTGCTCCTGTTATAGGCGCATTGCGAGATCCTGGCCGAACGGCCAACCGTCTTTGCGCCCTCTTGCGCACTGCCGCGTTCTTCTTCATGATCGCTGCAAAGCGTTGCGCTGTGGGCGCCGCGCGCTGCGGATTTACCCTCGGATCCGCCGCGTGCCATCTTTGTCCGCCTGCATGTTTGCTTCTCTGTACCGGCTATGCGTTATGCCTCACTGGCTACCTCGCCGGACATACGATCAAGGAGACCGCGATGTGGTATTTCACCTGGATTCTCGGCATCGGCGTGGCATTGGGCTTCGGCATCATCAATGTGATGTGGCTGGAGGCCAGCGGCAAATTCGCGCGTGACCCGCAGCACGCCGGCAGCCCGGCCGCCGCGCCCGAGGACACGTCTTCGTGACCCACCTGGTTTTCTTCTGCGGTCACGCCGGCACCGGCAAAACCACCCTGGCGAAGAAGCTGATCGGCCCGCTGATGCAGGCGAGCGCGACGCCCTTCTGCCTGCTCGACAAAGATACGCTGTTCGGCGGCTACAGCGCGGCCGCCATGGCCATGCTGACCGGCGATCCGAACGACCGCGACAGTCCGCTCTTTCTGCAACATCTGCGCGATCCCGAGTATCGCGGCCTGCTCGATACCGCCCGCGACAATCTCGAGCTCGGCGTCAGCGCGCTGGTGGTCGGGCCGCTCTCGCGCGAAGTGCGCGAGCGGCACCTCTTCGATCGCGCCTGGCTTGGTATCGGCGCGGACGTGACGCTGCGGGTCGTCTGGGTCTACACGTCCGAAGAGATGGCACATCAGCGCATCGTCGCGCGTGGCAATCCAAACGATGCCTACAAACTCGCGCATTGGGACGAGTATCGGCAGCGCCGCTTCGTGCCGAGCGGCGATATTTGCGAAGACTTGTTGATGTTCGACAACACCGCGCCAACCCGCGCGGATTACGAAGCGTTGCTCGCACGCCTCGTAGGCGAGCCGCCTGCATCGCCTGCGATGCTGCCGCCGCTGCCTGTGTAGCAGCCTATCTCACAGCCAGTGCCTCTGCCTGTATAACTCGGGCGCTGCAAACTAGCAGCGGCGTTTCAAACGCAAAACGCCCCGCATGGCGGGGCGTTCATCAAGCGGCCTTCTGCGAGGCCTGCTTCGTTGCTCGCGGCAATCACTACCGCGTCGTCGCACGGCCCTCGGTATTGAGCCTCATTTGCAACCTCAACGCGACCGTCTCGGCTTACACCGTTGCCATCGCATCCAGCGACTGCCCTTCGTACAACTGGCCAAAGCGGTTCGCGAGGAAGTCGCGCAGCGACACCTGTTCCTGACGCACGAAACCGCTTTGCGGCAGCTTCTGCTCACGGAACAGATCAAGCACCGCGCACATCGCGCCGGCCGTGGTGATCTGAATGGCGCTCATCGGCACGCCGCACACCGTCTTCGCGAAGATCTTGCGGGTGAAGACTTCCTGCACCAGTTGACCGTCACGCATACCGCTCACGGTGATGAACACCAGCACGACGTCTTGCGCGGTCGCAGGCACCGAGCGGCGCATGATGGTCTTGAGCGTATCGCGGTCGCTCGAAAGACGCAGGTCTTCCAGCAGGAACTGCATCAGGTTGCGGTGGCCCGGATAGCGCACCGACTTGTAGTCGAGCGATTCGACGCGGCCCGCCAACGTTTCGCACAGCGTACCCAGCCCGCCGGACGTATTGAAGGCTTCGTATTCCGTACCGTCGAGCGAGAAGTGTTCGAGGCCTTCCAGCGGCTGCACCCACTGCGTGCGGCTGTCGCGGATCGCTTCGCACGGCTGGCAGTACTCGTTGATCAGACCGTCGACGCTCCACGTCAGGTTGTACTTCAGCGCGTTGGTCGGGAACTCCGGCAGCGCGCCGACGCGCATTTTCACGTCGCGGATTTCGGTGAAGCGATTCGCCAGTTCATGCGCGGCGATGCCGATGAAGCCCGGTGCGAGACCGCACTGCGGCATGAAGGCGTGATCGGCGTCGTCGGCGATTGCACGAATCGCGCTGGTGGCGCGCACGTCTTCGGTCAGGTCGAAATAATGGACGCCCGCGCCCTTCGCGGCCGAGGCCACGTTCACCGCCAGGTAATACGGCAGCGCGTTAATGAGCGCGTCAAAGCCCTGAATGGCGGCACGCAGCGCGGCGGCATCGGCGGAATCGACACGGCGGGTCGGGATACCCTGGGCGGCGAGCTTATCGAGCGCGTTCTGGTCGCGGTCGAACGCGACGACGTCGTAGTCGCCAGTTTCGCGCAACATATGGGCGATGGTGTGCCCGATCAAACCTGCGCCAACGATGGCTACTTTCATACGCTTCTCCTTGTTCTGTGTATGCTGTCTCCAGCTTTGGAAGTGCGCTGCGCTTAGGCGCTGCGCCCGGCGGGCTGAACCCTTGAGACACAGTTTAGGGAGAAGCAAAAACAGTTCATACACGCAAAATGCTGCGCTATGACTATGAACTTCGACGTTATGACGACACAATTAGTCGATATGTCGAAAACATGTCAAAACGGCGTAAAAATTGGGCAGAGGGATCACACCATGCCGCGGTCGATCTTGCGCGCAAGAATGATCGACGTGGTGGTTCGCTCCACCCCTTCCAGGCCGCCGATCTCGTCGAGCAGATCGTTGAGGCGGTCGGGCGAATCGGCGCGCAGCCACGCGACATAGTCGAACTCGCCGCTGACCGCGCATAGCAGTTGCACCTCGGGCATCTTGCCGAGACGTTTCTGCACCGCCGGGCCGTACTTCGGCGCAATGATGATGCCGACGTACGCCTGGATGCTCGAGTCGAGCACATCCTGGCCAAGCCGCACGCTATAGCCGCCAATCACGTTGCTGCGCTCAAGCCGGGCGATCCGGGCGATCACGGTGGTACGCGCCACATCCAGTTGACGTGCGAGGTTGGCGACGCTCTCACGGGCGTTGGCTTGCAGCAGCGCAACGAGGTTGCGGTCGAGGTCGTCGAGTTGGTCGAGGCGCGGAGGTCTCATCGAGGGCGAAAGAAGTTGGTCGGTAGTGAAGGATTATCGCGCGTCCTGGGCATCGGGCGGCAGGCAGAGGAACCCCGAACCATGGCAACGCAATGACGAGCGGCTAACAGCGAGCGGGAAGCGGCACGCAGGAAGCAGGAAATGCAGCGTAACAAGGCAAGCGCCAAGATCACGCCCCGAACCGCTCGATCACGAAATCGATGAAGCTGGTGAGCTTGGGTGTGGCGCGGCGGTCGCGTGAGTAGAGCAGATGGACGGGCGCGCCTTCGGGCAGATAGTCCTCCAGCACCGACACCAGTTCGCCACTGGCGATCTCTCTCGCAAGCAGCGCCTCCGGCTGCAACACCAGCCCGAAGCCGCGCAATGCCGCAACCTTGAGCGCCTGGCCGTTGTTCGCCCGGAACCGTCCGGCGCGCAACTGGTTTTCGTCCGCGCCCTCGCCGCCTAGCCGCCACAAGCCCTCGCGGCCCCAATGCAGAAAGCCGAGGCATTCGTGCTGCATGAGATCGGCCGGCGTGTGCGGTATGCCGGCCCGCTCCAGATAGGCCGGCGACGCGCATGCGCGCATCCGGTAAGGCTTCAACGGCCGCGCGACGAAACTGGAATCCGGCAAACGGCCGATGCGCACCGACGCATCGAAGCCTTCTTCCACGAGGTCGATCACGCGATTCGACAGATCCAGTTCGAGGCTCACGTCCGGCCACGCACTCAGGTAGTCGGTCATCGCCGGGGCAAAAACTTCGACGCCGTAGGTCAGCGGCACCGTCACCTTCAGCACCCCGCGCGGCGCGGCCGCCATGGCCTCGGCGAGCGACTCCGCCGCCTTGACGTCGGCCAGAATGCGCCGGCACTGCTCGTAATATTGCCGGCCGATTTCAGTCAGGCTCTGACGCCGCGTGGTGCGTGTCAGAAGCCGCGTCGCGAGCCGCGTTTCGAGCGAGCGGATGTGCTTGCCCACCATCGCCGACGAAATGTCAAAGCGCTCGGCGGCCGCCGTGAGACTGCCCGCCTCGACCACCGCAACGAAAATTTCCATGCTGACGAATTTGTCCACCCGCTATTTCCTGTTCGTTTCGGTTGTAAGCGTTTGTCGCACAAGAGCCGCATTGTAGGGATATCGTGATACTAATAGCGGCGACGGCGAAGTGGGCAGCCGGCCGCCTTGCGTCGCTATGCGAACGCGCGTTTGGCCGCTCGCCATGCTCGCCTTGTCATAATTCGAACAGACATCAGGAGTTTCGATGAAAAAAGCACTCGTAATGCTGGCCACTGCAGTCGCCATGAGCGGCGCGTTCGCACAAACTTCCGCACCGGCCTCGGCACCGATGGCCACCCCGGCTTCGGCACCGGCCGCCAAAGCAGGCCACGAGCGCAATGTCGAAGACCGCATCGCTTATCTGCACACGCAGTTGAAGATCACGTCGGCGCAGGAATCGCAATGGAACACGTTCGCCGATGTCATGCGCAACAATGGCGAGACGATGGGGCAGTTGTTCCAGCAGCGCAAGGCCAACACGAATCTGTCGGCGCTCGACGACATGAAGCAATACGCCACGATCGCGCAAGCGCATGCGGACGGCATGAAGAAACTGGTCGATGCGTTCGACCCGCTGTACAGCGGCTTCTCGCCTGAGCAGAAGAAACTGGCCGACGTGACGTTCCATCAGGGCGGCCCTGAAGGCGGCCATCGTCACCATGGCAAGGGCGACGCCAAGAAGGCACCGGCCGCTGCCGAATGATGCGACGGTGAAACCGTAAGAGATTAGTGACACGGTTGATGGCGCGCAGCGCGGGTTTCTGGGCTGCGCGCGCGGTTCTTTTGCCTTTGCCAAAAGAAACCGATCTTCAAATGCATCTGGCATGATTGCGAGTACGCAGCGTCGGGCCGCAAGGTCCCGGCCAGGCTGTCCATATCTCCACTCCCACTCGCTTCATGACCGAACTCAAAAATCTCGATCTGAGTCACGATGCCGACGCCCAGCGCGTCGTCAAAAACGAAACCGTGCGCGTTGAATTCGCCGCTGCCGAAGGCGAACTGATGAGCCTGGAAGGCCCGAACCGCTATGCCCGCGGCGACGCGCTGATCACCGGCTCGACCGGCGACCGCTGGGTCGTCTCGCGCGAACGTTTCGATGCCAAATACCTGCCGGAAGACACCGCCCTCGCTCACGGCGAACCGGGCGCATACCGCAACCGTCCCGCCATAGTGCTGGCCAAACAGATGAATGAAGCGTTTTCACTGGCCCGCTCGGCGAGTGGCGGCGACGTGCTGCACGGCGCGGCCGGCGACTGGATCATGCAGTACGCCCCCGGCGACTACGGCGTGGTGCAGGCCGCCCGCTTCGCGAAGGTTTATCGGCTCGCGGACTGAGTCACGGCCTGGTGACTCACAGCCTGTGATTTACAGCCTGTGACCCACTGCCGGTGGGTCGTGGCCGGCTGGGCGCGCTAAGCCCAGCGGCACTCAAGTCCGCCTTCTACCCAGGGTCTTGAGTCAATCGCTTCAGGCAAACTCGTCGCCGAGATCCACCGTCACATCGCGTGGCACCGCCTCGCCGTTCGCATACTGTTCTTCAAGCGAGCCAATGCTCGCTTCGACATATGCACGCAGCACGGCGAAACTCCGACCTCGCAGCCGCGCCGGCAACGCGCGATAACGCGCCAACGCCGTCGGCGCAATCACCACGGTCATCACGATACGGCGCGCGGTTGCACCGAAACGCATGGCCACCCAGTGAATCGCCAGCGCAGGCGTGCTGTCTTCGCCCGCACGCTGGATGAACTGCGTCTGCTCGGGAAACAGATCGCTGATAACGCGCGCCAATTCCTCGAACTCGGGATTCGCGCAGTCGTATTGGTAAGCTTCTTCCATGAAATGTGCCGAAAGGATGAGCCTGAACGGCGTACCGCAAGGGTACGCCGAAAGTTAGAGAATCACGGATGGCCGGTGTAACAAGCGACCCACAAGCGGCTCACGCGGCAAGCGCCGGGCGACGGAACGCTCTGAACAACAGGCCCGCGACGATCACCGCCCCCAGCGCATACACGCCGTCCACGGCAGCGAGCGGCACGAGCTGCGCCTGGAACAACGCAGCCGGCACGTCGACCAGCGCATGCAACACAATCGCGAGCGGCAGGATTCCACGCCAGCCCGCCCGCAGCCCACGCCACATCAGCACCGACAAACCGATCTGGAACACCAGCGCGGCCACCCGTTCGAGCGCGAAAATGCCGGCCGTCTGCGGCGTCAAGCTGGCGAGGATCAGGTGGATGCGCATCACCGAGTCGGTCGGCAGATTGCTCAGATAGCCATCCAGCTCGCCGCGATTTTCGAAGATGGCGAACAGGATCCATTGAATCTGCACCAGCACGCCGACCAGCCAGGCTTCAGCGCCGCCGTGGCCGAGGCCATAGGTCAGCGCCGTGCCGTCACCCGTGCCCGCGGCGGACGCGGACTTCGCTGCCGCACGCTTGAGCAGCAGCCGCATTCCGATGAACCGCCCCACTTCCTCGCAGATCCCCGCCGCCAGCGCGCCATACACTACGAAGGCCAGCGGATTGGACAGGAAGGTCGCGGTCGCTTCGTTCCGATGCAGCACGTAGTCGTTCAGCGCGCGCTCGATCACCATCGCGAACAGCGCGAACACGGCGATGCCGGTGATCGCGTCGCGGGGGTTCAGCGCGAGCGGCCGGCGCAGACGGCGGTAGATCAGGAACGGTAAGGCGGCGATGAACAGCGTCGCGACGGCGAGGCTCGAGAGGGTAAGCGGTGCAACAACCATGGGTTTCCTTGCGAAGACCGGCGCGCACCCGCTGCGCGCCGCAGCCCGAATGATCGCAGATCAGCGCGAAGTTGACGCGCGGACGATCAATTCGCCTGGCAAGAGGCAGTCGCGCGCGGTGGTCTGGATCCCTTCGATGCGCTCATGGAGGAACTCGACCGCGCGGTAGCCGATCTCGTAGGTCGGCTGGCGGATCGCGGTGATGCCCGTCAATTCGGCCCATTCGGGATCGTCGATCGACAGCAGCGCGACGCGCGCCTGCCAATCCGCACCGTAGCGCGCTTTCAGATGCAGGGCGAGACACAGCGCGACGGGGGCGTTGGCCGCGAACAAGGCGATGCGCCTGCCTTTGCCGCCGGTGCGATCTATGGCGCTGCGTGTTGCGTTATCTGTCACGCTGGCCGCGGCGCCGCCAAGGTCGCCAGCCGCGTCAATTGCGCGGTCGAGTTCGGCGAGAGCGCGCTCGACGGCTGCCGGCTCCGCAAGATTCAGTACCAGCGTATGCCCGCGCGCGCCGCCCTTGCCGCCTTCGTCTTTGCCGCTAGGGCCGTGCGCGCCACTCGCGCCGCCCACGCCGCTCATCACCTCGCGAAACGCCGCCTCGCGCAGTTGCCGCGAACTGACTTGCTCGAAGGGCTGCACGACAAACCAGATATCGTCGAAACCGTTGTCGAGCAGATGCCGCGTGCCGAGTTCGGCAGCCGCCCGGTTGTCCAGCCCAACCATGTCGGCGACGAGCCCATCCACCAAACGGTCGACCAGCACCGCCGGAATCCCCCCACCGCCCACCGGCCGCAGCGTTTCCTCGCGCACGCCGAGCGCGTTGACGATCACGCCTTCCACGCGATACGTGGTCAGCAGTTGCAGATAGCGCCGCTCCATTTCGACTTCGTTGGCCGCGTGACAGATGAGCGGCATCAACCCGAGCGCATGGCAAGCGGCTTCCACGCCTTGCAGTACTTCGACGGAATACGGGTTGGTCAGATCGGCGAGCAACATGCCGATCAGGCGATTGCGGCCACGCTTGAGGCCGCGCGCCATCTGGTTCGGCTGATAGTTGAGGCGCTCGATGGCCGCCTCGATGCGCGCGCGCAATTCCGGCGACAGCACACTCATCTCGCCGTTCAGATAGCGCGAGATACTGGTCTTGCCCGTACCGGCTTCGCGCGCGACGTCGGTAATCGTCGCGCGGCGCGGGGCGGCAAGCGGCGTCGTGCTCATTTCTTCAACACTTCGCGGTTGACGATGTTGGTCGCGAGCGTTCCGTCGAGCGCGGCAGCGAGGTTTTCCGCCGCGTTGAGCGCCATCGCATGACGAGTCTCGTGCGTCGCTGAGCCGATATGCGGCAGCGCGACCACGTTGGCCATTTTCAGAAGCGGCGAATCGGTCGGCAGCGGCTCGGTCTCGAACACGTCCAGACCCGCACCGTGAATCGTGCCGTTTTGCAGGGCTTCGATCAGCGCCTGTTCATCGACCGTGGCGCCGCGCGACGCGTTAATCAGAATCGCGCTCTTCTTCATCGACTTGAATTCGGCCGCACCGATCATGTGCTTCGTCTCGGGCGTAAGCGGCACTTGCAGGCAGACGAAGTCAGCGGTGGCGAGCAACTCCGCCAACTCGACGCGGCGCGCGCCGTATGCCTGTTCCGCCTGCGCGTTCGCACTGCGGTTCGTGTAGAGCACCTTCATGTTGAAACCGAGCGCCGCACGCCGCGCGACCGCGCCGCCGATCCGTCCCAGCCCGACGATGCCGAGCGTCTTGCCCTGCACGTCGACGCCGAAATGCGCGGGTCCGATGCTTTGCTTCCACTCGCCCGCCTTCACCCAATCCGCGAGCTCGACCACGCGCCGCGCCGACGCGAGGATCAGCGAGAACACCGTATCCGCCGTGGACTCGGTCAGCACGTCCGGCGTGTGCGCGAGCACGATGCCGCGGCGCGTGAGGTCGGCAACATCGAACTGGTCGAAGCCCACCGAGATGGTCGACAAAGCCTTCAGCCGGCTTGCGCCTTCAAGCATCGCCGGCGTGATTTTCACGCTCGAACCGATGCCGCCATCCGCGTCCTTCAATGCGGCGACGAACGTGTCGTGCTGCGCGGGATCGACCTGCACGACTTCCGCATGCTGTTGCAGATACGCGAGCACATCCTCGGGCAGCGACTTCCAGGCGACGATCTTCTTCATCAGCTTATTTTCCTTGCAACGGTGTAGCGAGCGTGGCGCCCTTGCTCAGCGGCTGTGCTTGTGCCTGCGGTTTGACGATCAACGTCAGAATCACCGCGGCGATCAGGGCCACGCTCATGAACGCATAGGATGCCGCAGGCGTTCCGGTCGCGCCGTTCAAATAGCCGACTACGTACGAACCGACGAACGAACCGAGTGCGCCCATGCTATTGATCAGCGCCATCGCGCCGCCCGCGACGTTCTTCGGCAGCAACTCCGGCACGATCGCGAAGAACGGCCCATACGGCGCATACATTGCGCCGCCGGCAATCACCAGCAACGCGTACGACATCCAGAAGTGCGTGGAGCCGAGCGCGTACGACGCGGCGAACGCGATCGCGCCGACCAGCAGGAACGGCCACACGAACACTTTGCGGCGGTTGAGTTTATCCGATGCCCACGAAGCCGCAAGCATGGCGATCGTTGCCGCCAGATACGGCAGCGCCGAAAGCCAGCCGGTTTCGACCATGCCGAGCGTCGAACCGTTCTTCAGGATCGACGGCAGCCACAACACGAAACCATACACGCCGATGCTCCAGCAAAAATATTGCGCGCACAGTTTGATCACCGCGGGCGTGCGGAACGCTTCGCTGTAATTGCGCATCGGTTTGATGGCGGCCTGTTCGGCGCGCAAGGTTTCCGCGAGGTCGTCCTTCTGTTGCTGCGTGAGCCACGATACCTGTTGCGGCTTGTCCTGCACGATGAACCACCAGCACACCGCCCAGAGAATCGCGGGCGCGCCTTCGGCGATGAACATGTGCCGCCAGCCGAACGAGTGCACCAGATAGCCGGATACCACCGACATCCACAGCACCGTCACCGGATTGCCGAGAATCAGGAAGGTGTTGGCGCGGGAACGCTCGCTCTTCGTGAACCAGTTGCTGATGAAAATCAGCATCGCCGGCATCACCGCGGCCTCGACCACACCGAGCACGAAGCGGATCACCATCAGTGAGGGAATATTGCTGACCATACCGGTCAGCGCAGCGCAACCGCCCCACAGGATCAGGCTCCAGAACACGAGCTTTTTCACGCTGCGGCGTTCCGCGTATATCGCGCCGGGAATCTGGAAGAAGAAATACCCGAGGAAGAACAACGCGCCGATTAGCGACGACAAGCCCTTACTGATGCCGAGATCCTGGTTGATGCCGGCGGCCGATGCGAAACCGTAGTTCGCGCGGTCGAGATAAGCCAAGCTGTACGTGATGAATACGATCGGCATGATCGTCCACCAACGGCGAATCGCAAGCGATGAAGTCATGGGAGTCTCCTTTGTCGACCAGAGTTGGCGCTTTAGCGCTTACTCTGGTCCCATGCAGTTGCGGTCGACCAGAGTTGGCGCTTTAGCACTTACTCTGGTCCCATGCAGTTGCGGTCGACCAGAGTTGGTGCAAAGCACTTACTCTGGTCCCATACAAGAAAGTTGCTAACGGCTTCCCGAAGCAATGATGGGCGGTCATGGGGCGCTGTTCGAGCGCTCTTGCTGTTATCGAGCCAGCTAATACCGAATCCGGCTGAGTGCGCCGGGCGCGGCTCATCCGCAGTCAGGCCGCGGTGGCGACGCGCGGCACGTCGGCGCGTTCGAGCGCGTCGAGTTCGGCGCGGCTCGGCAGGCCTTCCGAATCACCGATCACCTGAATCGCCAGGGCGCCAATGCGGTTGCCGCGCGCGACTGCTTGCGGCAATGTCCTGCCTTCGAGCAACGCACTGACCACGCCGACGGCGAAACCATCGCCCGCGCCGACCGTGTCCACCACCTTCGCAACCGGCTGACCGGCGATCACGGCGGCATCGTCGGCGGTGCGGAAGTACGCGCCTTCTGCGCCGAGCTTGATGATCACGCCAAGCGCGCCCTGGTCGAGATAAAACCTGGCGATGTCATCCGGCTGTGTGTAACCGGTCAGAATCTCGCCTTCGCCGATGCCCGGCAGCACCCAGTCGGCCAGTGCGGCGAGCGCATTCAAACCTTCGACCATCGCGGCGCGCGAGGGCCACAGCGTCGGGCGCAGATTCGGGTCGAACGAGATCGTCTTGCCAGCGGCACGCATTTCACGCGCCAGATGGAACGCGAGTTCGCACGAACTGGCTGAGATGGCCGGCGCCACACCTGTCAGATGCAAGTGACGCGCGGACAGCACGTAATCAGCCACGTAGTCAGCCAAGGACAGATGGCTCGCCGCCGACCCTTTGCGGAAATACTCGATGGCCGGATCACTGCCGTCGTCGTTCTTCGACTTCAACTGGAAACCGGTCGGGTAGCGATCGTCGGTGGTCACGCAGCGCTGGTCGATGCCTTCTTTCGTCAGCGTGTCGCGCACGTACTGGCCGAACGAATCGTTGCCGACGCGGCTCATCCAGCCCACCTTGAAACCGAGGCGCGACAGGCCGATCGCCACGTTCAGATCGGCGCCCGCGACGCGCTTGGTAAATTGCCCGACACCGGCGAGCGCGCCTGTTTCGGCGGCCACGAACATGGCCATCGCTTCGCCGTAGGTGATGACGTCGAGTGCTGCGTTTGTGTTGCTCATCCTTCGCTCCTGCGTGTTTCTGCGTGTTCCTGTTTGCTGCCTGTTTTTTGCGTGTGCCGCCTTGCGTGTGCTGCTTTGCTTGCGCTTCTCTGCATGCTTCCACCCGTACCGCGTGCACTTCTCCACACGCGCTTTTTGCCGGACGTTTTTTGGGTACCGCTCTCTCAGGTCCTGCGCGCCGCTTACGCAGCGGCCAGCCATGCGACGTAGTGCGCTGCGTCCGCATCGATACGGTTCGCATCGAACGGAAATTCAATGCCGCGCGGCACGTGGCGCGGCAGCTTGTCGAGCACCGCGGCGAACTGCGTGTCGCCGGCGGCCGGCGCGGCGGGAAAGCGTCGCGCGCCCTCGCCCATCGTCGTCTTGCAATGGATGTATTCGACGTGCGCAGCCAGTGGCCCAGCGGCATCGAGCGGCGCGACATCGCGCCAAGCCCAGTTGCCGATGTCGAAGGTCATGCCAAGCAGACCGGCGTGGCCTTCACGCTCCAACGCATCGAACAGGCCGGTGAATTGCGCGAGCGAACCGCCTTCAGCCAGTTGACCGTTTTCGACGACGAGCCGCACGTCCGCGCAGCGCACGCAATCGGCGATCACTGCGGCGTTAGCCTCGGCGCCAAACCCGCCGAGTTGCAGCTTCACGAAGCGCGCGCCCAGCGCGATCGCTTCTTCAATCGAGACGCGCAGTGCGTCGGCGTCGAGCCTGCCATCCGGCGTGTACAGCGACGCGGGTGTCGAGTAGACGGACCACAGCCCGAGGGCCGCAATCTCCTTGCCGAGCGCGCGTAACGCCTGCGGCGCGGCGTCGGCTTCGTCCGCGAACAGTTCGCGACGCACTTCGAAGCCCGTGGCGCCGGCCTGTTTGCTCGCGTCGGCCCACTTCAGATGACCGTGCGTGCGAACCGCGTCCATCCCGAATGCGCTTGCGACGATCACCACGTCCACCGCGTCAGTCATGTCGAATTTACTCAAACCTGTCTCATGATCGGCATTTGGAACCGGTTCCAAATACGTTTCGAAAAAAAGCGCCGAGGCGCTTGCGATGCCCGAATAGTGCGCCGGACGAGGTGTCATGCACCATAGTGGAAATCCCCAGGAAACCTTGATCAGGGTCCGTCCGCAAGGCACAGCGCGAGGAACTGTTCGACCACCCGCGATGGCGCACTCGCATGCGGCACCAGAATCGACAGCCGCCGTGTCAGCGGCTCCGGGCTCAACGAGAACAGGCACAGCGCGCCGTCCTCATGCCGCATCGACATCGCCGAGACGAAACCGATGCCCATGCCTGCCCGCACCGCCTCCTTGACGCCTTCGACCCCGGCAATCTCCAGCGCCACGCGCATCGGCACGCCCGCCCGGGCAAAGGCTCGCTCGACGATCTGCCGCACGCCCGACCCGGCTTCGCGCAGCACCAGCGGATGCGGGCCGAACGCCGCCAGCTCCGCCCGGCCGCCGTTGATATCCGCTCGTTTTTCTACCGCCCCCGGCGCTGCGCCTTCTAGCGCTCCTGCCGTTCCGCTTTCTACCGCTCCTGACACTCCGACCCCGTCCGCCCCATCTGCCGCAACAGCCCTGCCCGCGCCACCCGCCAACGCCAACGCCACCGCCAGCGGATGCGTGCGCGGCATGATCGCGACGATCTCATCCTCACGCCACGCGTGCACCGCGGTATCCGGTGGCAGATCCGAGCCGACCGGACCTTCGATCATCGCGATATCCACCGAGCCCAGCGCACCGACGATCTCCGTGGTGTTGCCATCGGCGGTATGCAGCGTCACGTCGGGGTAGTGGCGATGAAAATCCGCGATCAGGTACGGCAGCAGATAGCTCGCCGGCGTGGTGCTTGCGCCGATGCGCAAGGTGCCCTGCTCGAGGCCGCGCAGCGCGTCGCGATACGCATGCGCCTGTCGCCACGTATCGCGCAGCCGGGTCGCATAGCTGGCGAGTTGCTCGCCGGCGGGCGTCAGGCGCACGCCGCGCCCATCGCGCAGGTAAAGCGGCTCGCCGAATTCGTCCTGCAACTGGCGCAATTGGCCGGATACCGCCGGCTGCGATAGATGCAACGCCACCGCCGCCCGGCTGATGTTGCGATGCTCTGCGACAGCGGCAAACGTTATAAGTTGGTCCGGGGTCATGGCGGGATAAATATCCGTTGAACTGATACTTCACATTCTAAATCACGATTTTTCATATCGATATATCTAATTTAGGATTGGGCCTATCGAATCAAGACAGTCATAGGAAGGCGCTACGCCATGTCCACCGCTCATCTCACCGCTTCCGCCGCACCCGCGGGGTCATCCACCCGCGGCCAACTCAACGGCATTCTGTTCGTTGCGCTGTTCGCCGCGGCCGTGACCCGCATCGCCTCGATCCCGGCCATCGCCGGCCTGGGCCTGAGCCCGCTGATCGTCGGCATCGTGGCCGGCGCCATTTACGGCAACGCGCTGCGTGACGGCATGCCCGAAAGCTGGGCGGCCGGAGTCAACTTCTCGGCGCGCAAACTCCTGCGCATCGCCGTGGCGTTTTTCGGGCTGCGTGTCAGCCTGCAGGAAATCGCCCAGGTCGGTTTGCCCGGTCTCGCTGAATCGGTGCTGATCGTCGTGAGCACGCTGGTGATCGGCACGTGGGCCGGGATGAAGATCATGAAGCTCGACCGCGACACGGCGCTGCTGACGGCTGCGGGCAGCGCGATCTGCGGCGCGGCTGCCGTGCTCGCGTTCGAGTCGACGCTGCAATCCAAGCCGCATAAGAGTGCGATGGCGGTAGGCAGCGTGGTGCTGTTCGGCACCCTCTCGATGTTCCTTTACCCGGTGCTGTTCAAGGCGGGCTGGCTGCATCTCGACACGGTTGGCGCGGGTCTGTTCTTCGGCGGCACGATTCACGAAGTGGCGCAGGTGGTCGGCGCAGCCAGCAACGTGAGCCCGGAAGCGACCCACATCGCGACCATCGTCAAGATGACCCGTGTGATGCTGCTGGTGCCGGTGCTGCTGGTCGTCGGCATGTGGGTGAACCGCTCGGCACGCAACGCAGCCGCCTCCGCAACGGCCGAAGACGGCAAGCAACACGCCCCGCGCAAGCTGGCGATTCCCTGGTTCGCGCTCGGATTCCTCGCCTTCGTCGTGATCAACTCGCTGCACGTTCTGCCGGAAAGCACGACCAGCACGCTGAACATGCTCGACACCTTCGCGCTCACCATGGCCATGACCGCGCTCGGTATCGAAACCCGCATCGCGCAGATCCGTCAGGCCGGCCCCCGCGCCTTGACCACCGGCTTCATCCTGTATGTGTGGTTGATTGCCGGCGGACTGGGTATCACATGGACTGTCCAGCACCTGTTCGGCTAAGCCGTCCCCGCCTCGTCGCCAACCCCGCCGCGTGCGGGGTTTTGTGCGTTCAGGAGAACCAGCCGTCACTCATGCGCGGCATACTGGTTGCTGACGCTATCCGTTCACGCAAACCCGTTCATGCAACTGGAATGAGGACTGATCGATGAGCCTGGAACTTTACTATTGGGACGGCCTGCAAGGCCGTGGCGAATTCGTGCGGCTGGCCCTGGAAGAAGCCGGCGCGGACTACGTGGAAGTGGCGCGCGGCGAACCATCCGATGGCCTCGGCACAAACGCGATGATGACGCTGATGAAGAGCAAGGACGCGCCCTATCCACCGTTCGCGCCGCCGTTTCTGAAGGACGGCGATCTGGTGATCGCGCAGACCGCCAACATCCTGTTCTACCTCGGCCCGAAGCTCAATCTCGCGCCATCGGTTGAAAGCCTGCGCTATGTCGCCAACGGACTGCAACTGACGATCGCCGACATGGTGACCGAAGCGCACGACACGCATCATCCGCTCGCCAGTGCGTTGTATTACGAAGACCAGAAAGACGCGGCCAAAGTGCGCGCGCACGACTTCATCGACCACCGGATTCCGAAGTTCATGAAGTACTTCGAGCGCGTGCTGAAACAGAACCCGGCCGGTGACACGTTCATGGTGGGCGACGCGCTCACTTACGTCGACCTGTCGATGTTCCAGTTGATCGACGGTCTGCTGTACGCGTTTCCGCGCGCGCTCAAGCGTTTCGGCGAACACTATCCGCGTCTTGCGGCCTTGCACGACGCGGTGATCGAGCGGCCGAACATCGCCGCTTATCTCCAGTCCGACCGGCGCATCGCGCACAACGAGGCCTGCATCTTCCGGCACTACCCGGAACTCGACAAGGCGGCGACTTGATCCGCGCCGCGCTCCTTCGCGACCCTTCCGCATCGCACCCGCTTCCGCCAGCGGGCGCGATGCTGTTACCGTACGCGCATTCCATCCACCCATCACGCCCTCTCCTGCCGACGTGCTTTCATTCCTGCTGAAGCTGCGCACCCGCGCCCAAACCCTGTTCCGTCTCTCCGACGCCCATACGATGCTGGTCTGGTCGGTGGTGGTCGGCGTCGCGGGCGCGTTCGCGACGATTGCCTTTCGCGAAGGCATCGCGTTGCTGCAACTGGCGACGGTCGGCAAGTCCGGCAGTTTCGTCGAAATGGCGCGCAGCTTGCCGTGGACGGTGCGCGTGTGGCTGCCCGCCGCGGGCGGCCTGATCGCCGGCTTCTTTCTGCTGATCGCGCAGCGTCACGTCGACAAGTGCAATCACATCGACTACATGGAAGCGGTCGCGATCGGCGACGGCGTGGTGCCGGTGAAGTTGAGCTTCTGGCGCAGCGTGTCCTCGCTGTTCACGATTTCGAGCGGCGGCTCGATCGGCCGCGAAGGTCCGATGGTGCAACTGGCGGCGCTGGCCGCGTCGTTGATCGGCCGCTGGGTGCATTTCGACCCGCCGCGTCTGCGCCTGCTCGTCGCCTGCGGCGCGGCGGCCGGGATTACCTCCGCGTACAGTGCGCCGATTGCCGGCGCGTTTTTCGTCACTGAAATCGTGCTCGGCTCGATCGTGATGGAAAGCTTCGGCCCCGTGGTCGTTTCAGCGGTGGTCGCCAACATCACCATGCGCGAGTTCACCAGCTACAAGCCGCCGTACGAAATGCCGGTGTTTCCGCCCGTGGCGGGCGCCGAAGTCCTGTTGTTCGTTGGGCTCGGGCTGCTGTGCGGTGCAGCCGCGCCGCAGTTTCTGCGGCTGATGGACTTCTCGAAAGCAAACTTTCGCAAACTGCCCGTGCCGTTGCCCATCCGGCTGGCGCTGGGCGGTCTGATCGTCGGCATTCTGTCGGTATGGACGCCCGAGGTGTGGGGCAACGGTTACAGCGTCGTCAATTCCATCCTGCATTCGCCGTGGACGTGGAGCGCGCTGGTCCTCGTGCTGGTGTTCAAGATCGTCGCGACCTCCGCGACTGTGGGTTCAGGCGCGATCGGCGGGGTGTTCACGCCGACGCTCTTCGTCGGCGCGGTGGTCGGCTCGCTGTTCGGCCTCGGCATGCACGCGTTGTGGCCGCACGGCACCTCGGCGCCGTTCGCCTATGCGATGGTCGGCATGGGCGCGTTTCTGGCCGGCGCCACGCAGGCGCCGCTGATGGCGATCCTGATGATCTTCGAAATGACGCTCAGCTATCAGGTGGTGCTGCCGCTGATGCTGTCGTGCGTGGTCGCGTATTTCGTGTCGCGCGCGATCGGCAAGACGTCGATGTACGAAATCACGCTACGCCGCAATCAGGAGGAACAGGAACGCACGCGTCTACGCGCGACGCAGATGCGCGAACTGATCCGTCCCGCCGAAACCGTCGTGCCCCCGAACGCGACCGTGCAGGATATGACGCGCGTGTTCCTCGAATATCCGGTGAAGTATCTGTACGTTGCCAACGAGTCCGGTGCGTTTCTCGGCGTGGTCGCGCTCAAGGACATCACCTCCGATCTGCTCGACAAGCGCGACACCTCAGCAAAAACCGCCGCGGATTACCTGCAGCCGCATTTCGATGTGCTCACGCCGGATATGCCGCTCGGCGTTGCGTTGCAGCACTTTATGGCGTTCCAGGGAGAGCGCTTGCCGGTCGTCGAAAGCACCGCGGACCCGAAGCTGGCCGGGGTGGTGTACAAGACTTCGCTGCTCGATGCGTACTTCCGAATGAATCCGACGCGCTGAGGCCGGGGGTCGGGCTTTCGGGCACTCCGGCTTTCGGGCTTTCGGGCACTCCGGCTTTCGGGCTTTCGGGCACTCCGGCTTTCGGGCACTCCGGCTTTCGGGCTATCGGGCTATCGGGTGCGAAGTCGCTCGGTCGATTGCCGAGTCATTGGCCGAACCCGCGCGGCAATGCGCGGCGCCTCACCCACGCCGCCTTCTCAGCCCGTGCAAAGCGCGGCAGATTCTCTACAATGAGGAAACCGCTGCAGCGCTTGCGAGCAGCGCGCGTTACGCCAAGACGGGCGCACCGAGACGCCCGCCCTTCGATCGGAGCGAAGATGAGCGAACCGTCCCTCGATGCCGTCCGCCGTGATCAGGCCGGCTGGATTTTTCTGCATATCGAAGGCGAGCCGTACGATCGCGGCGAGCAGCATGGCCAGTTGCTCGCCACCGAAATCCAGAACGCGATCCGCACCGCCCGCTACCTGGCGAAATGGGATACCGGTGAAGACTTCGACACCTTTGTCGACGCCGCAGTGTCCCAGTTCGCCAACAAACTCGACACCGAATTCGCCGACGAAATCCAGGGCATCGCCGACGGCGCGAAGCTGCCGTTCGCCGAAGTGCTAGCCTGGAACGGCTACATGGATCTGCTGCAAAGCTGGTGGCCGAGCCACGCGGCGGCCCAGAAACCGCAACTCGGCCTGAAACCCTGGCGCGGACGCCGCGGCCATCACTGCAGCGCGTTCATCGCCACCGGCAACGCCACCCGCGACGGCCGCATCGTCATGGCACATAACTCGTGGGACCGCTACGCCGCGGGCGACGCGTTCAACGTCGTGTTCGACATCGTGCCCGATCGCGGCAACCGCATCCTGATGCAAGGCCTGCCGGGCTGCATCTCCAGCCTCACCGATTTCTGGGTCACCGAAGCCGGCCTGATGGTCACCGAAACCACCATCTCCAACTTTATCGGCTACAACGCAGCGGGTGCGCCGGAGTTCTATCGCTCGCGGCGCGCGTCGCAGTACGCCAACAACATCGGCGAATGGTGCGAGATGTTCGCGGTCGCCAACAACGGCGGCTATGCGAACAGTTGGCTGCTCGGCGACACCAAGACCGGCGAGATCGCGCGCTACGAACTGGGGCTGCACTATTCCGGCTTCGAGAGTACGAAAGACGGCTTCTATAGCGGTTACAACACCGCGACCGATCTGAAGATCCGCAACCAGGAATGCATCGGCGAAGGCGAAGACTATACGGACGTGCGCAAGAACGGCGCGCGCCGCTTGCGCTTCATGCAGCTCGAAGAAATGCATCACGGCAAGATCGACGTCGAACTCGCCAAAGAGATGATCGCCGACCATCACGACGTCTATCTCGACCGCAACGACAATCCCTGCTCGCGCACCATCTGCGGGCATCTTGAACTGGACGACGCGCGCTTCGGCGGTTCCGATCAAGGGCCGTTCAATCCGTGGGGCGCCAACGACGGCAAGGTGGTCGACAGCGAGATGGCGCGCAAGATGGCGTTCACCGCACGCTGGGGGCACCCGTGCGGCAAGCCGTTCGACGCCCAGGCGTTCATGAAGCGCCACCCGCAGTGGAACTGGCTCAACGGCTATATGCGCGACCGGCCGTCGTGGCCGTGGACGCGGTTCGACGTGCTGCGTTAGAAGCTCGCTCTTAGCGGTCGCTGAACCGTTGTTCGCCCAGGCTGTTACCAGGCAGATTGAGGTTCGCACGCGATTCGGGCATCAGCCGCTTCCGCATCGCAACATAGACGCAGCACGACCGTTCGCGACTGCTCTGCCTTTTTCCTGCCATCATGTGAAATCTACAATTAGGTTTTGTCTCATTTGCGCGCGCGTCGCAGCCGTTTGCCATCTAAGATGGTAGATGCACGCCGCCCGCCTGTATCAACGCCGCGTGTAGGTTGCGCCGTCCTTACGACGCGGGGACAGCGTAACGCTTGCTCAACTGTCAGCGCCGCATGAGCTTAGGAGGTCGGGCGATGAAAACCTCGACACTGTTGACCATGGTGACGCTGTCAGCCTCGTGTTTTGCCGCGCCAGTTCATACCGCGCCGGACAGCACGGCCGCCAATAGTCTTGCCGAACGCGCCAACGCCGCACCGGTCGCTCCCGCGGCGCCGGACGTCGCTGCCACGGACGACACTCGTCCGCAACAATGGCAACACATCGCGCTGCCCAAGTCGCGGCATCTGGAGCGAAGCTTCACGGGCCAGAACGAGCACCTGCAGACCTGAAAACCTGAAAACCGCCCCCTTGGAGCGCTTGCATGACCGCATCGGCTATTCCCGGCGAATCGATTGATCTGCAGATCGCCGACGTTCTGCGCGAAGTCCGTTTCCCGACCTACCAGGACGCGCTAGTCGACGCCGCGCGCGAAGCCGGCGCGAGCAACGAAGTCGTGTCGATGCTCGACGGTTTGCCGGAGCAGGACTATGCCGACGTGGCGTCGGTCACGCGCCTCGTCGGCGGCAACTATGGGCCGGGTCTGGGGGCATGAGCGGAAAGCAGGTCTTGACGCCGAGTTCACTTTCGTCCGATCCGAAGCCCGCTGCCGACTGGATCCATCGCTCGCCGCATTCGGGCGGCACGAGCGGCATCGAGCGAATCGAAGCCTTCTTTCATCATGCCGGCTATGCGATGCACCGGCACGATACCTATGCGATCGGCCGCACGCTTGCTGGCGTGCAGAGCTTCCGCTATCGGGGCAGCACGCGTAACAGCTTGCCGGGCGGCACGATGGTGCTGCATCCCGATGAGCCGCACGACGGCCAGGCCGGCACCCGCGACGGCTTTCACTACCGGATGATCTATGTCGACCCGGCGCTGTTTCAACAGGCGCTCGGCGGCAAGCCGTTGCCGTTCATTGAAGGTGGACTCTCGAACGACCCGCGTCTGTTTGCTGCGACCGAGAGCCTGCTGCGCACGATGGATTGTGCGATCGATTCGCTCGAACAGGACGATGCGCTCTACGAACTGGCCATCGCGCTCGACGCCGTGGCAGGGGGCGCGGCGACGCGCCGTCCGGTGGATTACCTCGCGGCCGAACGGGCGCGCGAGTATATGCTTGGTTCGCTCGATAGCGCAGTGACACTCGACGAACTGGCGGCAGCCGCCGGCCGCGACCGTTGGAGTTTGTCGCGGGATTTTCGTGCGCTGTTCGGCACGAGTCCGCATCGCTATCTGACCATGCGCCGGCTCGATCTCGTGCGCCGCCTCGCGATTCAGGGCGTGTCGCTCGCCGACGCGTCGGCGGCGGCCGGCTTTACCGATCAGAGCCATATGACGCGGCACTTCAAGCGCGCCTGGGGCGTTGCGCCGGCGCATTGGCTCAAGATGCTGGGGCCTTCGACCCGCGGCGCGCGTTAACGGTAGCTCGACGGATATCCCACCGTCCATCGCCCGCCGCCCCCGCGCACAAACGTACAAGACCCGCTAGCGCCTCCCGCCCTACGCTCCTGCCTGACACACACCTACCCCTCAGGAGGGAGCACCGCGATGTCCACCCATCAAACGATTCAACGGCCCTACCGCGCCATCAATTTCGCTGAGAAGCTGGAGCTCTTCAGCGACCAGTGGCAAGCACGCGTGGTCGCGGAAATGAACGACTACCAGTTCAAGCTGGTGCGCATCGAAGGCGACTTTGTCTGGCACGAACATGCCGACACGGACGAAACGTTTATCGTGCTGGACGGACAGTTGCGCATCGACATGCGCGATGGCTCCGTGCTGCTCTCGGCCGGAGAAATGTTCGTGGTGCCCAAAGGCACGGAACACAAACCGTATGCCGAACGCGAGGTCAAGCTGCTGCTGATCGAGCCGCGCGGCGTGAAGAACACCGGCGAAGAAAGCAACGAACGCACCGCCGCGAACGACGTGTGGATCTAGGTTTACCGCGCGCTCGTCAAAGCGACGACGATGCTACGATCCGCGCGCGCGAAACCGGGAGCGTCGGCCGCGCCGCGTCGCCCTGCAAAGCGGACACCGGCAGATCGTCGGCATAAACCGGCGAGCCGGCCACGGCACGCCGCGGCATCCTGGCACGGGGATCGCGCGCGTGCTCGTCGGTGCGCTGGAAATGCGCGACAAGGTGATCGATAAAGGTGCGTACTTTCGCCGGCAAATGAAGGCGGCTTGGATACGCGATCGTGATTTCGATTTGCGGCAGGCGGTAATCGCCGAGCAACGGCACAAGCCGCCCGGACGCCAGATCGCGGCCGATCAGGTAGCTCGGCAAAATCGCCACGCCCATGCCCAGCAAAGCGAACTGCCTCAGCATCTCAGTGTTGTTAGCCGCGATCGCGTTGGTGGGTCTCACACGGACCTCACCCAGCGGTCCGGTAAAGACCTTTTCGTCGCCGCCCTGCTCCGCAGGCCGGCTCAGACACGGATGCTTCAACAGATCCTCGGGACGGGTCGGCGTACCGTGCTGCTGCAGATAGGCGGGCGTCGCGCAAACCGTCATATAGCCGGTGGTCAATCGCCGCGTGACAATGCTCGCGCTGCGCATGTGCCGTGCGACCATAATGCCAACGTCGAACCCCTCTTCCACCAGATCGACGTGGCGATCCGCCAGCGTGACGTCAGGCATGACCTCCGGATAACGCTCGGCGTAAGACTGCACCACCGGCGCGAGGCTATGCAGCCCGAACACCACTGGCGCGACGATGCGCAGCGTCCCGACCGGTTCGTGATTACGCGCCACCACCATCTGCTCGACGCCTTCCAGGTCGTCGAGAATATGGCGCACGCGTTCCAGATAAGTCGTGCCGGATTCGGTCAGCGAGAGGCGCCGCGTCGTGCGATTGAGCAGCCGGGTACCAAGGCGCGCTTCCAGATCCGCGACGTGGCGCGTGACAACGGCAGTGGAAAGATCCAGCGCGCCGGCCGCGCGGACGAAACTGCCAAGGTCGGCCACCTTGACGAATACGCGCATCGACTGCAATTGATTCATGGGACGACTCCTGCCTCGATAAAGCCGGGCCGGCGCAACGCTGCCGCCTGTGTCGACCCGCGCGACAAGGCGCGCGCGGATTTGCCCAACGATTCGATTGTATCGACCCGATCATGTCCCAACCCTGACCTGAACATGACAATCCGGTCAGGTTTCTGAGGCGCTCGCGACGCTATTGCGAGGTTTATTGCGGATATTTGGTAGGTATAAACCCTTAGATGCTGGTAACATAGCGCCCGAAAGGAACACATCGCTATGCCACATCGTTTTCAGCTTTTCGAAAAAATCGCGTTTTCACTGGTTTGCTGGTCCGCGGCGGCCTGTTCGGCCTTCATCGCTTACGAGCGGTGCCCGGAAATCAAGGTTGTCCTGCACGTCGGTGAAGAAGTCCTGCGCTACAGCGGGCAGTATTCGTTCGTCTGCGCCACGCCGGTTGCTAACGCCTGCGCGCAGTTGCCGGCGAGCTGATCCGCCGGCACTCGTATTACGCGTCGCGCCCGAACACCACGCGCGCGAAAAATCCCGCCAGCACCGTTTCAGCCATCTCCGACGAGACGTTCTGCGGGTCGACCGCATAAAAGAACTGCACGCCGTCGCACAAGCCCATCAAGCCCATCGCTAGTGTCTCCGCCGGTAACGGCAGAGGCGTGCCGACCCGCGTCGAAAACTCGCGGATGTACGCACTCAACTGTTCGAGCTTTTCGTGCAGGAACGCGTTAAAGCGTATGCGGAAGCGGCCGTCGCGCACGGCCAGCAGCTTCGCCTCTACCCACAGCAGGAAACATTTGTTCTCGCGATGCAGGTTGCTGTAGTAGCGCAGCACGCGCTCTTCCATTTCCTCGCGCGAAGTCGCGTCTTCGAAAATGGCATGCAACCCCATCTGCATGGTCTCGTGGTCGCGCCGCAGTAGTTCGAGGAACAACTCGTTCTTGCTGCGGAAGTTCGAATAGAACGCGCCGCGTGTATAACCCGCCGCCCCGGCGATGTCTTCGACACTCGCCGCGACAAAGCCTTTCTTCATAAAAATTGCTTGCGCAGCGTCGAGCAGGCGCTGGCGCGTCTGGTCTTTGCTCTGCTCGCGTGTAAGTCGTTGCCGTTTCATGGGCGCAAGTCTAGCACCGAAAAGAATTCCAATTCACAACAACATTCAAATACAGGTGTGTATTAGAATGCACCCATCCATTCGAAGTCAGACCCGTATGTCAATCGCATGTTTTGGCCCACGTGTCTTCGCTGGCGAGCCGCTGCGGCTTGCCGTGTTCGTTCGCTGTCTCCAGTTGGGGTAATTGTGAAGCGTCCCGGTCCTCCCGCATCGTCTGCGATGCGCCAGCAGTCCCATCGGTATGCCCGTTCTGCGCGTCTGCGCCGCGCAGCATTTGCCCTCGCGCTCGCCGGTATGGTCACGCTCGCCGCGTGCTCGAAGAAGGAAGCGGTTGCGCCCGCGCCGCGTCCGGTGGTCGCCGTCGCCGTGCATGCGGACGGCAGCGCGACAGCCGCGGCCTCGTTGCCCGGCGAAGTGCAGGCGCGCTATTCCACCCCGCTGTCGTTTCGCGTCGGCGGCAAAATCATCGAGCGGCGCGTACGCTTGGGCGACGTCGTGAAGAACGGGCAGATCGTCGCCCGGCTCGATCCGGCAGATGCGCAAAAGAATGCCGCCAGCGCGCAGGCTCAACTCGAAGCCGCGCAACACAGTCTCGTGTATGCGAAGCAGCAACTCGATCGCGACCAGGCACAGGCGAAAGAAAACCTGATCGCGCCCGCTCAGCTCGAACAGACCACCAACGCGTACGCCTCAGCCGCCGCGCAGCGCGACCAGGCCGCGCAGCAGGCGGCGCTGTCGAAAGACCAGTTGCAGTACACCACGCTCAGTGCCGATCACGCCGGCGTGATCACGGCCGAACAGGCCGACACCGGCCAGAATGTGTCCGCGGGGCAAGCCGTCTATAACCTCGCATGGAGCGGCGATATCGACGTCGTCTGCGACGTGCCGGAAAGTGCGCTCGCCGCGCTCTCGGTCGGGCAGACCGCGCAGGTCACGCTGGCCGCGCTGCCGGGCCGCAGCTTCAAGGCGCGCGTGCGCGAACTGTCGCCCGCCGCCGATCCGCAAAGCCGCACTTACCGCGCCAAGCTCACGCTCGACAATCCCGGTCCGGACGTACGCCTCGGCATGACCGCCGACATCGCGCTCGCCGCGCCGTCGCCCTCGGACTCATCTGCCGACGCAACTGGCAACTCAGCTGCCAACGCCTCGGCGAGCCAGAACGGTTCCTTTACTGTGCCCGCCACCGCCCTGTTCCACGACGGCGCGCGGCCGGCCGTGTGGGTCGTGCGCGCCGCGGACAACGCGCTGGAACTGCGCCGCGTGACGGTCACGCGCTATAACGAGCGCACGATTGTGATCGGCCAGGGGCTCAAGGATGGTGAGCGCGTCGTACTGCAAGGCGTGCATACCGTGACCGCCGGCGAAAAAGTCCACGTGATCCCGCCGCTGCATCCCGAGGACTTCGCTTCATGAGCACCACGCCTGAAGAAGGACACTTCAACCTGTCCGCATGGGCGCTGCGCCATCAGGCGCTGGTCGTTTTCCTGATCGCGCTCGCTACCGCATTCGGCGTTCTCGCCTATACACGTCTTGCCCAATCCGAAGATCCGCCCTTCACGTTCCGCGTGATGGTGATCCGCACCTTCTGGCCCGGCGCGACCGCGCGCCAGGTGCAGGAACAGGTCACCGACCGCATCGGCCGCAAATTGCAGGAAACACCCGCCATCGATTTCGTGCGCAGCTACTCGCGCCCCGGCGAATCGTTGATGTTCTTCTCGATGAAAGACTCGGCGCCGGTCAAGGACGTGCCCGAAACCTGGTATCAGGTGCGCAAGAAAGTCGGCGATATCGCCACGACCTTGCCGCCAGGCATTCAGGGCCCGTTCTTCAACGACGAATTCGGCGACGTCTACACCAACATCTGGACGCTCGAAGGCGACGGCTTTTCCGCCGCACAACTGCACGATTACGCGGACCAGTTGCGCACGGTGCTGCTGCGTGTTCCGGGCGTCGGCAAGGTCGATTATTTCGGCGATCCGGACCAGCACATCTACATCGAGATCGCCAACACGCAACTCACGCGCCTTGGCATCTCGCCGCAGCAACTCGGCCAGGCGATCAATTCGCAGAACAGCGTCTCGCCGGCAGGCACGCTGACCACCACCGACGACCGCGTGTTCGTGCGCCCCACCGGCCAGTTCAAAGACGTCAATGCGCTCGCCGACACGCTGATCCGCATCAACAACCGCTCGTTCCGTCTCGGCGACATCGCCACCATCAAGCGCGGTTACGACGATCCAGTCGCCACGCAGATGCGCTCCGGCGTCAAGGCGGTGCTCGGCATCGGCGTGACGATGCAGGCGGGCGGCGATGTGATCCGTCTGGGCAAGGCGCTCGATCAGCAGATGGTCACGCTGCGGGCCTACCTGCCCGCCGGTTTGCACCTGGTCGAAGTGTCGAGCATGCCGAACGCGGTGGCGCGTTCGGTCGACGATTTTCTCGAAGCCGTCGCCGAGGCGATTGCGATCGTGCTGGTGGTCAGCCTGCTGTCGTTGGGCGTGCGCACCGGCATGGTGGTCGTGATCTCGATACCTGTCGTGCTCGCCGTCACGGCGCTGTGCATGTATCTGTTTGACATCGGACTGCACAAGGTGTCGTTGGGCACGCTGGTGCTCGCTTTGGGGCTATTGGTCGACGACGCGATCATCGCAGTCGAGATGATGTCGGTGAAGCTGGAGCAAGGCTGGACCCGCACGCGCGCCGCTGCCTATGCATACACGAGCACCGCTTTCCCGATGCTGACCGGGACGCTCGTGACCGTCTCCGGCTTCCTGCCGATCGCGCTCGCCAAGTCGAGCACCGGTGAATACACGCGTTCGATTTTCGAGGTGTCGGCAATCGCGCTGATTGCGTCGTGGCTGGCCGCCGTTGTGCTGATTCCGTTGCTCGGCTATCACATGCTACCGGAGCGCAAACGCCAGGCACACGAAGCGGAAGATCACGAGCACGACATCTACGACACGCGGTTTTACAAGCGCCTGCGTGGCTGGATCAGCTGGTGCATCGAACGGCGTTTCGTCGTGCTGGCGATCACCGTCGTGCTGTTCATTCTGGCCATGGCAGGCTTCACGCTGGTGCCGCAACAGTTCTTCCCGAGCTCCGACCGGCCCGAGTTGCTGGTGGACGTGCGCCTGCCCGAAGGCGCGTCGTTCGAAGCGACATTGCGCCAGGCAGAGCGGCTCGAAAAGGCGCTGGTGGGCCGTCCGGAAATCGATCATACGGTGAACTTTGTCGGCACCGGTGCGCCGCGTTTCTATTTGCCGCTCGATCAGCAATTGCCGCAGCCGAATTTCGCGCAGTTCGTGATCACCGCGAAATCCGTGAAAGATCGCGAGAAGCTCGCGCAATGGCTCGAATCGGAATTGCGCAACAACTTTCCGGCGATCCGCACACGCCTGTCGCGCCTCGAGAATGGTCCGCCGGTCGGCTACCCTGTGCAGTTCCGCGTGAGCGGCGACGATATCGCCACCGTGCGCTCGATCGCCGAGCGCGTCGCCGCGACCATGCGCGCCGACCGCCGCACCAGCAACGTCCAGTTCGACTGGGACGAACCCGCCGAGCGCTCGGTGCGCTTCGAAGTCGATCAGAAGAAGGCCCGCGAACTCGGCGTGACCTCCGAAGACATCTCGAGCTTCCTCGCGATGACACTCTCCGGCTACACCGTCACGCAGTATCGCGAGCGCGACAAGCTGATCAGCGTCGATCTGCGCGCCCCGAAAGCGGAACGCGTCGACCCCGCGAAGCTCGTCACGCTGGCGATGCCCACACCGAACGGCCCGGTGCCGCTCGGCACGCTCGGCCATCTGCGCAACGACCTCGAATACGGTGTGATCTGGGAACGCGACCGGCAACCTACCATCACCGTGCAGTCCGACGTCGCGCCTGGCGCGCAAGGGATCGACGTCACGCATGCCGTCGATAAAGCCCTCAGCCAGATTCGCAGCACGCTGCCGGTCGGCTACCGGATCGAGATCGGCGGCTCGGTCGAAGAAAGCGGCAAGGGGCAGACGTCGATCAACGCCCAGATGCCGATCATGATCATCGCCGTACTGGTGCTCCTGATGGTCCAGTTGCAGAGTTTCGCGCGCGTGCTGATGGTGGTGCTGACCGCGCCGCTCGGCCTGATCGGCGTGGTGTTGACGCTGCTGCTGTTCGGCCAGCCGTTCGGTTTCGTCGCAATGCTTGGGGTGATCGCCATGTTCGGCATCATCATGCGCAACTCGGTGATTCTCGTCGATCAGATCGAGCAGGACATTGCAGCGGGACACAAACGTTTCGACGCGATCGTCGGCGCGACGGTGCGGCGTTTCCGGCCGATCACGCTGACCGCGGCCGCGGCCGTCCTCGCGCTGATTCCGCTGTTGCGCTCGAACTTCTTCGGCCCGATGGCGACCGCGCTGATGGGCGGCATTACGAGCGCGACCATCCTCACGCTGTTCTATCTGCCGGCCCTGTACGCCATGTCGTTCAGAGTGCGCACCGACGAGCGCGAGCCGCCGGCGCCGTCCGCCACGACGCATTCGGGGAACTGAGATCATGGCTATCCTTGCATTCCCTCGACACGTGCGCCTCACGCTTCTCGCAGGCGCTGCGCTGACGCTGGCCGCCTGCTCGTTCGGCCCGAACGGCGAGCCGCCCGCCATGCCGCAACCGGCTCACTACGGCGCCGAAGCGCAACCGACGCAAACCGTACCCGCACAAGGCATCACCCAGCAATTCGTGGTCGGCGCGAAGCCCGTGCCTGAATGGTGGAAGCTGTATCAATCGGAGGCGCTGAACGCGCTGGTCGCCGAAGGCTTGCGCAACAGCCCAACGCTCGCCGCCACCGACAAGAGCCTGGCTGCCGCGCGCGAGCAACTGCGCGCGCAAATCGGCAGTTCGATGCTGCCAACCATCGACGCGGGCGGCCAGGTCACCCGCAATCGTGCGCTGGCGATCCCTGAGGCAGGTCCGAATACGTTCCTGTACAACATCTTCGTCGGTCAATTGCAGGCGCACTACACGTTCGACCTGTTTGGCGCCGCGCGACTCGCCGACGCCGCCCTCGCCGCCCGCGTGAACGTGCAGGCCTATCAGTTCGACGCCGCGCGCCGCGCGCTGGCCGCCAACATCGTGACAGCGGCGATCACGAGCGCCGCATTGCGCGCGCAGATCGACACAACCGAGCGGCTCGTGACGCTTGCCAACGATCAGGCACGTGACACGCAACGGCGCTACGTACTGGGCGCGGTCTCGCACGCCGATCAGTTGAGCGCGCAACAAAGTGCGGCGAGTCTGTCGGCGAGTTTGCCGGGCTTGAAGCAGCAATGGCTGACGACGCGTCATGCGTTGGCCGTACTACTCGGCCGCACACCGGACGCGGCCCCGGACGACCTCGATCTTGCGCAACTGCACGTGCCTGGACAGGTGCCGGTTGTGGTGCCCTCCGAACTGCTGCGCACCCGCCCCGACATTCAGGCCGCGGACGCCGCCTTGAAGGCCGCGGCGGCCGATGTCGGCGTGGCGACGGCGCAGATGTTCCCGAGTCTCTCGCTGAGTGCCTCGATGGGACAAGGCGGCTTTAGCTGGCCGGTGGCGCTATCCGGCGCGGGAGCGATATGGAGTATAGGCGCCTCCTTGTCACAACCGCTGTTTCACGGCGGCGCCCTGTTTGCGCAGCGCCGCGCGGCCGTCGACACCTATGACGCCACGGTTTCGCAATACAAGCAAACCGTACTGACCGCATTCCAGAACGTCGCCGACACGCTCGCAGCACTCCAGCACGACGCACAAGCGCTCGACGCCGCGAACATTGCAGCGCGCTCGGCGCAAGGAATTTCCGACGAAACGTCGGGACGCTACCGACTGGGCGCGTTGCCGATCGCATCGACGCGCTCGAGCGAACAGCAGTTCCGCAACGCGCAGCTCGATGAGATCCGCTATACCAGTGCACGGCTGACGGACACCGCGGCCCTGTTCCAGGCGATGGGGAATCCGCCATTGGGGGCGGGGCAGGCTACATCTGCGTCTGCGCCTGCGCCTGCTACGGCCGCGGCGACCGTGGACGTGTCGAACTAAACCTGGGATTCCGTAGTTATGGCTGCGGACTTATCCCCAGTTTATGTTGATGAGGCTGTTGAAAACTATCTGACAAGCGGGCTAACACGTTGAACGCGCTGTGATATTTGGGCACGGTGCGGAATGAACCAGGGGGTGCTGAATGTGCCTCTTGATTCTGGCCGCAGCCATTGGGATGCCTCACCATGCCACAACGTTATCCCGAGTTTATGTTGACAGGGCTGTTGATAACTACGGGGCTACGCGCTTAAGTGCTTGATGCAGATCGGTTTGTTGCTTGGGGTGCAGGCTGATGCAGGGGGTGATCGACTACGCGCTACGCGCCTCGCGACGGCGGGCGTATTGCGGAGGGACGCCTTATCCACAGATTTTGTTGAAAGGCATGTTGATAACACCTGGACATCCGGAGTAAGTGCTTGAGCGCGCAACGAAATCGGACGTAGATCTTTCAGGCGCCGCCCAAACAGCGAGTGGATTTAAGAACTACTCTTCGGCGCGCGCAGCGCCGCCGGAAGTATGACGCCCTTGTCACAAGCGCAAGCAGGTGCACGAACCCAGATTCCAGATGCACCACTACCCGTAGCAGACCACGGTGCCCACTTAGCAGGAGTGGTTTGAGCCGCTTTCTTTTGCCTACTTTTCTTTGCGGCATGCAAAGAAAAGTAGGTGCCGCCCCGCACAGGGGCAACGCTAATAGACCACTAGCAAATCAAGGAAAGGCCAACACCGTGCGCGTACAGATATAAGCGCCGCACAGGCAAAAAAATCAATAAACCCCAGCCTCCCCAGCAGGCCGATGCTTAAACCTCTTATGCACCCAATAATACTGATCAGGAATCCGACGCACCTGCGTCTCAAGAAATTCGGTAATCCGCCGAGCATCGACAGCAACATCCTCCGAAGGAAAATCCTTTAACGCTTCGAAGATAGTCAATTTATAGCCCCGATAATCCGGCAAAACCTCAGTCACAAAAGGCACAACCCGAGCATTCCCAGCCTTGGCCATCCGCGAAACGGAAGTAAGCGTACACGCAGGCACACCAAAAAACGGCACAAACACCGAATCCCGCAACCCAAAATCCATATCAGCAGCCAGCATGACAGGCTTGCCATCCCGCAGCACACGCAAAGCCCGCCGCACACTATCGCTACGCGGAATCATCTCCGTACCAAAGCGCCCACGCTGCCGCTTAGCCATCGCATCAAGCAACAAATTCGACATCGGCGTATACAAAGACGCAACCGGATGCCGCGTCGAATACATCATGCAACCCGCCTCGATACCGACAAAATGGAAGCCGACAAAAATCGTCGGCTGCCCCTCCATGTCGGTCAGATCGATCGCGCTCTCCACTTCGACCAGGCGCGCCAACGCCTGCGCATTGCCGAACCATTGGGGACCGCGCTCGACATAACTGCGGATCACATGACAGAAATGCGCGCGCGCGAGACGCTCGCGCGCGTCGTCGCTCATGTCGGGAAAGCACAGTTTCAGATTGGTATGCACGACGCGCCGGCGCGCGCTGGGAATCCGGTACAGCAACGCACCGATGCCGGTGCCGATGCGCGCGACAACGCCATATGGCAGGAAAGCAAACGCGCGCAGCAGACCTGTCATCAGACAGACGAGTATTCGACTTTTCACGAGGCAACGACCCGGTGGATGCTGTGTAACAAACACGCCGGCCGCGGCAACCTGACGGTTGCCCACGGACGAAGTGGCAGGCGCGCGCGTCAAACGGGTCTTGCGCGGCGGGACTTTCGAAGATGGGTGTCTCGCTCGCGGCGAGACACAGCAGTGCTGGAGGCCGAAACCGCTTAGGAATCGGGCGTCCGTATAGGACCCAATATAAAAAGCATCGCAGGCGTGATTAAAACACACTGCACAGCGCAGGCACAAAATCTGCGGGCGGAGCTTACCCGAATACCGCCACTCAATCCGCGGCAGGCAACGGTTTCCCCGCCCTTTCAAAAACTTGCGTGTGCGGCCCCGGACAGGCCGCACACACTCGCTACGCCCCTAAGCGAGCCTCTAAGAAAGTCCCCTTGGGGGGACTGGCGAACATCAAGGCTTGTTCGTCTCGAACAGATCCATGATCTGCTTCTTCTCATTCGACGAGACATTCGGCGGCGGCACCGCCGGCGGCGTCATACCCGCCGGCCCCACGCCACCCACCGCGTCGCTCACACCGGCGGTCGGATTCGCGGAATCCAGACCGATGCTGGCCACGAAACCATTGCCCGGCGTCATGTCCGTATAGAACAGCTCGCCGTCGACCGCGGTCACGCCGTCCGGTTGCGCCGGCTCGCTTTGCGGTATGCCGCGCAGCGCACGCTGCATGTACTCGACCCAGATCGGCAACGCGAGCTGTGCACCGAACTCGCGGCTGCCGAGACTCTTCGGCTGGTCGTAACCCATCCACGCCACCGCCACCAGCGATTGCTGATAACCGGCGAACCAGCCGTCCTTGGCGTCGTTGGTCGTACCCGTCTTACCCTGCAGGTCCGAACGATGCAGCACGTTGGAGCCCGCACCCGTGCCGGCCGTGGCCACCGAGTGCAGCAGGCTGTTCATGATGTAAGCGTTACGCGGTTCGAGCGTACGCGGCGCATCCTGGCCAGCGGTCAACGGCTGTGCCTTCGAGAGCGGTACGCCACGTGCATCCGTCACTTCGTTGATCAGATACGGATTGATGCGGTAGCCACCGTTCGCGAACACCGAGTATGCGCCCGCCGATTGCAGCGGCGTGACGAGGCCGGCGCCGAGCGCCATCGGCAGATACGGCGGGGTCTTGTCGGCGTCGAAACCAAAACGCTGCGTGACAAAATCTTGCGCGTACTTGGTGCCGATGAACGACAGGATACGGATCGACACCAGGTTCTTCGATTTCTGCAGCGCGAGGCGCAGCGGCATCGGACCGTCCGGCTGGTCGTCGTCCTTCGGCTCCCACGCGTCACCACCCGGCGTGCTCGGCGGGAAGTACAGCGGCGCGTCGTTAATGATCGTGGCCGGTCCGAGACCCTTGTCGAGCGCTGCCGAATAGATGAACGGCTTGAAGCTCGAACCCGGCTGACGCCACGCCTGCGTGACGTGGTTGAACTTGTTCTTGTTGAAGTCGAAGCCGCCCACCAGCGCGCGAATCGCACCGTCCTGCGGCGTGAGCGAAACTAGCGCGCCTTCCACTTGCGGCAGTTGCGTGATCTGCCAGTTGCCCTTGTCGTCGGCGACGAGGCGCACGATCGAACCCGGCTTGATCTTCGTGGCGGCCGCCGCGCGCGCGGAGAGCGCACCGGCTGCAAAGCGCAGACCGTCGCCGCTGATGGTCACTTCCGTGCCGTCGACCAGCTGCGCCTTCACCTGCTTCGGATTCGCGTCCGTCACCACGGCGGCGATGATTTCGCCGTTGTCGGGGTGATCGGTGAGCGCGTCGTCGATGGTCTGATCGCGGTCGTCGCCCGGTGCGGGCAGTTGCACGAAGCCTTCCGGCCCGCGGTAGCCGTGGCGCCGCTCGTAGTCCATCACGCCCTTGCGCACTGCGCGATAGGCGGCGTCCTGGTCGGCGGAATCGATCGTGGTGGTGACGTTCAGGCCGCGCGTATAGGTTTCGTCCTTGTACTGCGCGTACATCATCTGGCGAACCATTTCCGCGATGTACTCAGCATGCACACTGTATTCGTTGCCCGGATTCTTGGTGTGAATCTCTTCCTTGACCGCCTGGTCGTACTGATCCTGACTGATGTATTTCAGCTCGAGCATGCGCTTCAGAATGTATTCCTGACGGATCTTCGCGCGCTTCGGATTGACCACTGGGTTATACGCGGAAGGCGCCTTCGGCAAGCCGGCCAGCATCGCGGCTTCAGCCAGCGTGATGTCTTTCAGATCCTTGCCGAAGTACACGCGCGCGGCCGCGGCAAAACCGTACGAGCGCTCGCCCAGATAAATCTGGTTCATGTAGACCTCGAGGATCTGATCCTTGGTCAGCGCGCGTTCGATCTTGTACGCCAGCATCATTTCGTAAATCTTGCGCGTGTAGGTCTTCTCGCTCGAGAGGAAGAAGTTGCGCGCCACCTGCATCGTGATCGTGCTCGCACCCTGCGAGGCGCCGCCATGCGTGATGTCGGAAATGCCCGCGCGCAGAATGCCCACGAAATCGACGCCGCCGTGCTCGTAGAAGCGATAGTCTTCGATCGCGAGCACCGCCTTCTTCATCTGGTCCGGAATGTCCTGGAAGCGCACGATGCTGCGCCGTTCTTCACCGAACTCGCCGATCAGCACGTGATCCGCGGTGTACACCCGCAACGGCACTTTCGGGCGATAGTCGGTCAGCGCATCGAGCGACGGCAGTTGCGGCCCCATCACCACGAGCGCATAACCGACGATCAGTGCACCCACCACGGCAATGGTCGCCAGCAGACTGACAAACCAGATGGTGATGCTCGCACCGATCGAACGGCGGCCGGGCTCAGCGTCGCGCGAAGCAGCGTTGCGTCCTGGAGTGCGGTGGTAGGCGTCCCGGTCGTCACCAGCCGGAGAATTTGAAGAATGCGGTCGTTTGATGATTGGCATGACTGGAATAGTGGGCGCGTAACTGAACGCGTGAGGCGCAAAACACCGCGCGGCCCTATGCCCCCGGGCGACCGCACGGCACGCCCGTGACATCGTCCGGCGCAACGCAACAGCGCATTTTAAAGAAATCAGGCGCCGTCCAAGACAGTTTTTTTGTAAGAATTCCCTTCGCGCGGCGCCATGCCGGTAGATCGCGGCAATTGCACGCGCTCCCGGCGCCACTTGCCCAGGTTATCAACAGAAATTGTTGAAAGGCCTGTGGACAAGCCCGCCGCAAACGCTACAACCCGTTGATGTCACGGGATTTTCATGTCGCGCCCGTTCCGCATCGGTGCAACTCGTCATATGATGGACACGGCGCGGGGGTCGACACCGACACGCGCGACGGCGTACGCCAGATTCACGCCTTGATTCGCCAATGCCAACAAGTATGCGAGCCGACCATGAACAAGCCCAGCGAACGCATCGTCGTATTCGTCACGACCGCACAGAAACGCGCGATCGCCGCCACCGCCGAAAACCTGGGCATTAGCGTCAGCGAACTGATGCGGCGCGCGGTGTTGAGCTTCGGCGCGACCAGCGAACAGGTGAAAGCGGCCAGCATTGTCGACCGGCTGCGTGCGCCGCGCGCGCCGGACGCGCTCGACGCGGCGCTGCAACGGGTCGCGCGCGGTACGCGCCACGCACGGGCAGCGCTTCCGGAGGCCTTTCAGACTCACGGTGACAACGAAACCGCTGTGCCGGCGGAAAGCGCGGCGGCATCGCACGCGGATGAATTGTTGGGCACGGCCGCAGGCGCGGGCCCAGCGCCGTTGCTGCCGGCCGGTGTATTGGCCGCCCTCACCGCCACCGCCGAGGAAATAGAAGCCGCCGCGGCAGCCGAAGCCGTGGCGCGCGTCGCCGCGGCCGAAGCGGCGTCCATTGCCGGTTCGGCGCAAAAACCGGGCGACGTGGACACGCCTTTGCGCCACGTGCTTAAACGCCCTCGCCTCGACGCCACGCGCGACGAAGACGATCCACAAAGCGATCCGAGCACGGAAGGCGGCCGCTTCGCCTGAATCGGAAGTGCCACCACGGTCAAGCGCCCCAACCCACCGCGCATTGATGCGCTGTTGAAGCGCAAGCACGCCGTCGATACACCACGCCTGTTCACATCCGCGACACTCGCCGCGCCGACACTCGCCGTGCCGATGCACGTCGCGGATGCCCGCCGCACGGTGCCCGCCGCGCACAAAGTTGGCGATTGTGTCATCGCGCCCTTTAAGGCGGTTTTAAGAGAATGCGTGGTGTAATATCCGCCGACGGCTGAATAAGCCACCGCGCGTTTTAACCACTGAGGCTGTTGGCCATTCGGTTTCAAAACGTAAATTTGTGGCACCACTATTGCAATTGGCGAGTGTGCCCCGAACTCCGGTCCGAACGCTGCGCAGCTTCTCGCGCAGCGGCGTAAAGTAGCATTTGAAAGCAGTTAAAGCGCGTGGGAATTATTCAGCGCCGATTTCATTCTTTGGAGGTTTTCATGTCGCTTTTTGACAGCATTTCGCGCACGCTTAAAGGTCTCCTGAACGACGCAGCCGATTCCGTGCAGGATCCGTCGCGCGATTCGCGCCAGATCGTGCGCGAACTCGACGAGAGCATCGCTAAAGCCGAGAACTCGCTGATCGAGATTCAGGCACAGGTCGCCACGCAGCAAAGCAAGCGCGATGTCGCCGCCGACAAGGCAAAGAAGTACGAAGACGGCGCGAAGCGCGCGCTGCAATCCGGCGACGAAGCGCTCGCACGCGAAGCCCTCGGCGCGCAAGCCACGGCCGAAGCTGAACGCGATGCGCTGGCGAGAGAACTGACCACGCTGGAGCCGTCCGTTGCCCAGTTGAAGAGTCAGATCGACGACATGCGTGGCCGTCGTAACGACCTGAACGCGCGCTCGAACATTCTGCAAGCCAAGCAGCAGATCGCTCAGGCCAAAGATGTTGCCGCTACTGCGTTGGGCGGTATCGGCGGCAAGAATCTCTCCGAGGATTTCCAGAAGCTGGAAGACAAGGTTGCGTTATCGAACGCCCGTTCCGACGCACGCCTGAATTCGGCCGACGTTAAGACCGGCAAGGCGCTCGACGACAAGCTCGCGGATCTGAACCGCGGCCCGTCAGTCGAAGATCGTCTCGAAGCGTTGAAGAAGCAGATCAACACGCCGGCTCAGTAATTGCGTCAGCAGTGCATACCGGTGGCCGTTACGAGCGCCATCGGAATCGACTGAAGGAGACGGGTGCATCGCACCCGGTCCGTAAATGAAAAAATTTCTCGCAAGCGCATTCGCCTCACTGCTGTTCGTGTCGGCCGCGGCGTTCGCTGTGCCGACGGTCCAGCAGATCGAATCCGCCATGTCGCAAGGCAACTGGCAGCAGGCCGATGCCGGTTTGAGCGAAGTACTGCAGGCGCATCCGAACAATGCGCGCGCGCACTACCTGTACAGCCAGGTGCTCGATCGCGAAGGCCGTTATGCCGACGCCCTCGCCCAGATCCAACAGGCCAAGACGCTCGATCCGCAAATCCGCTTCACCGACCCGACCCGTTTCGCGCAAACCGAAGCGCGCATCCGTAAGGACGCGGAACGTGCTGGCGGCGCCGGCGGCAACACCACGAGCCGCGCGGCCAACCCGTTCGTACAGCAGAATTCGCCGGCGGTGCAGCAGCAGTCGGCGATAGCGCCGCAAGCGCCGCAACGGCATGGTCCCGGCATCGGCATGTGGGTCGGCATCATTCTCCTGATCGGCGTGATCGCGCTGGTGTTGCGCTGGACCTTGCGCCGTGCCCGCACGCAAGACGATTCGCGCGCCGACGACGATCGTCGCGTGCAGCTCAAGCGCGCAACCGAAATGCTCAACGCCGTGCGCTCGTTGAAGCTCGACGTGAAGCTCTCCACCGTGCAAGGTCATGAGGCGCTGGAGAAGGAAGTCGAATCGACCGAAGACCAGTTGCGCGGTCTCGTCGAAACGCTGTCGAACAGCAAGAATCCGGTGCCGCCGTATCAGCTCGACGAACTGGAACAGCGCATCGGCAGCCTGCGCGCCCGCGCCGAAGGGCGGCCCGATCCGTATGCCGCGCCGGCCGCCGGCACGCAGCAGTCGCCGTATGCGCAGGAAGCAGAGCGTTTCGGCAACCCGCCGCAGCCGTATCCGCAACAAGGACCGTATCAGCAGCAGCCGCAGGTCATCGTGCAACAAGGTGGTGGCGGTTTCGGCGGCGGCATGGGCGGTCTGCTGACCGGCGTGTTGCTCGGCGAGGCGCTGAATTCCGGGCGTGAACGCGTCGTGGAGCGCGACGTGATTGTCGATGACGAAACGCGTCGCCGCGGCAGCGACGGCGGCAATGGCGGCGGCCTCGACTTCGGCCAGGGCTCGAACGACTGGAACGACAACAGCGGCGGCGGCGTCGACATGGGCAGCAACGACGATTCCGGCGGCTGGAGCGATACCTGAGAAACACCGCGCTGGATGAGATGCAGTCAATCAAACGCTAATCGATCAAGCTGCAATGAAAACAGGCTCCTGCACGGAGCCTGTTTTTTTATGTCGATTCCCTTCATTCATGCGGGCGCCCTGACCGGCTCATGCTGCGCTAGCAGCACCGAACCAGCAAACAGCCGGACGATGAAACGCTCCGCATACGCGACCAGCGCGTCCCGGCGCGCGGCATTCCCGTCGATGTACTCCGCCGAAAGATGAAACAGCAGCAGCACGATCTGCGTGCAGACTTCGTCGACGGTTGCGCGGGCGAGCGTCGGCATCAGTTGCAGTTGCACGACGTCGTCCGCCATTTCCGCCGACACCTCGTGGAGGTTTGCCCGCACCGCTTCGCGCAGCGCCGGCGACGTGCCGTGATACTCGGCCAGCGCGCTCAGAAATGCCTCGCGATTCTCCAACGCAAACGCGAAGAACGCCATGCACGCGCGACGCGGCACGCTCTGCGGCTCGTCGTGCGCGGCCAGCCAGCGCTCGCGCCGCAGCATCGGCCGCAAGCGGCGGCTCACCGATTCGACCGCTTCGCGCGCCAGCGCGTCGAGCGTGTCGAAATGGCGGTAGAACGTGTTGGGATTCAACCCTGCCTCGCGCGCCAACTCGCGCAGACCCAGACTTGCAAAGCTGCGCCCGCCCGCGGTCAAACGCAACGCGGCTTCGATCAGTTTGCGCTTGCCGGGCGGAAGGTCCAGCCCGGCAACAGCGCCATGGTCGGCGGCGAGCGCCGCTTCGGGTGAGGGTTTCATGAGCTTTCAGTCGGAGTGCGGCTTGCGCGTTTAATAGTCGTACTCTAAACGATCTTGACGCGAGGTGTACAGTTGTCTACCCTGCGCGTTATACGTCTGTAGACATATGTAGACACCTGAACTTTGCCGACTTCGGAGAGCCGCCGTGACGCCTGCTTCAACTGCCCAACCCGCCGCGCCGCGCATTGTCATTGTGGGCAGCGGGTTTGCGGGCATCGGCATGGCGATCCGCCTTCAGCAGATGGGCATCACGTCGTTCACGATTTATGAGGCGGCCGGCGATGTTGGCGGCACGTGGCGCGACAACACCTATCCCGGCGCAGCCTGCGATGTGCCGTCCCATCTGTATTCGTTTTCGTTCGAGCCGAATCCGGCGTGGTCGCGCGCGTTCGGCAGCCAGGCGGAGATCTTCGCTTACCTCAAGCATTGCGCGCGCAAATACGGCGTCGATCGTTACGTGCGTTGCAATGCGCGCGTGGCCTCGGCGCGTTTCGACGAAGCGCGGCAGATATGGCAGGTCGAGATCGATTCGAACGGTACGCGCGAAAGCATCGAGGCCGATGTCGTGATCGCCGCGAGCGGTCCGCTATCGCGGCCGGCCATGCCGCAGATCGCCGGGCTCGAGCGCTTCGAAGGCAAGCTGTTTCATTCCGCGTGCTGGGATCACGACTATCCGCTCGAAGGCAAGCGCGTAGCGGTAATTGGCACCGGTGCCAGCGCAATCCAGTTCGTGCCGCAGATCCAGCCACATGTCGCGCAACTCGAACTGTTCCAGCGCACCGCACCGTGGATCATGCCCAAGCCCAACAAGCCGATCGGCCCGCGCGCACATTGGCTGTTCCGGCATCTGCCGTTCACGCAGCGCTTCGTGCGCAATGCGATCTACTGGCAGCTCGAATCGCGTGCGATTGCGTTCGTCGTCAATCCGAAACTGATGAAGTTGCCGATGAAATTCGGCTTGAGCTACCTCGAACGGCGCGTCAAGGACCCGGCGCTGCGCGCCAAGCTGACGCCGAACTACCGGCTCGGCTGCAAGCGCGTGCTGCTGTCGAGCGATTACTATCCGGCGCTCAGCCAGCCCAACGTCGACGTGGTGACGACCGGTATCCGCGAAATCACCACCGACGGCATCGTCACTAACGACGGCGCGCATCACCAGGCCGATGCGATCATCTGCGGCACGGGCTTCCAGGTCAACGACGTGGGTGCACCGTTCAACGTGACCGGTCTCGACGGCGCCGACCTCGGCGCGATGTGGCTGCGCGATGGACCGGAGGCCTACCTCGGCACCAGCATCGCCAACTTCCCGAACTTCTTCATGATCGTCGGCCCGAACACCGGGCTCGGCCACAACTCGATGATCTACATGATCGAGTCGCAAGTGCAGTACATCGCCGATTGCCTGCGCGTATTGCGCCGACGCAAGGCACGCACGATGAACCTGCGGCCCGACGTTCAGCACGATTTCAATGCGCGTCTGCAGAATGAGATGCAGCACTCCGTGTGGGTCAGCGGCTGCCATAGCTATTATCAGACGAAGAGCGGCAAAGTCACAACGCAGTGGCCGGGCTTCACGTTCAGCTTTCGCAAACGCACGCGGCGTGTGCGGCCGCACGATTATCGCTTCGTGCCATAGAAGCATGCGGCGGCTGAGGGGCTGCTCGCGATGCGGAGGTGGGGGCCGATACCGGCTCAGATGCTGAGTCTGTGGCAGACGCAGAAACAATCTAATTCAAACTAAAGGGAGACAACAACCATGGCAAGCATCGAATCCGCAACGCCCGCATCCACAGCGCCGCTGCGCCCCCGCTCGCTCGCCGCGCGCCTCGGCATCACCAGCGTGCCGCGCACCGAATTGCAGCGGCGCTACACGCAAAGCGGTTCCAAGTTCGTCAAGATCATGGGTGCCGACGTGCATTACGTCGACGAAGGCAGCGGCGATACGATCGTGATGATTCACGGTTTCGCATCTTCGTTGCATACGTGGAATCGTATGGCCGACGAACTCAAGCGCGGGCATCGCGTGATCCGCCTCGATCTGCCGCCGTTCGGCGTGACCGGACCGCTACGCTCGCACTCCGGCAAAATCGAAACGATGAACCTGCCAACCTACCGGCGATTTATCGACACGTTCATGCAGGCACTCGGCATCTCGCGCGCGACGCTGATCGGCAACTCGCTCGGTGGCCTGATTTCGTGGGATTACGCAGTACGTCATCGCGAGGCCGTCGAAAAGCTCGTACTGATCGACTCAGCCGGTTTTCCGATGAAGCTGCCGATTTACATCGGCCTCTTCAATAGCGCGCTGGTGCGGGTCAGTTCGCCGTGGTGGCTGCCGGAAGTCATTATCAAGAGCGCGGTGCGCAACGTGTATGGCGATCCGCACAAGATCGATGCGGTGACGCTGCGGCGTTACGTCGAGTTCTTCCACGGCGAAGGCACGCGCACGGCGATCGGCAAGATGGTGCCGACGCTCGACTTCAAGGACGTCGATACCGAAGTGCTGAAGACGCTGAAGGTGCCGTCGCTTGTGCTGTGGGGGGCGAAGGATCGCTGGATTCCACCTGCGCATGCGGCCGAATTTGCGAGCCGTATTCCGGGCGCGAAATCGGTGATGTACCCGGGACTCGGCCATATTCCGATGGAAGAAGCCCCTGAGCGCGTAATGACCGATCTGCGCGCGTTTCTCGGCACGAACGATGCTGCTGCGCCGGCTGCTGAAAGCGTGCGCCGCGCGCCGGTCTGACCCTTTCCTGGACGATGCGACGGCCGTATCGTCGCATCGTCTGGCGATCCCGCCGATTCACCGATTCAAGCATTCTCCGATCCGCACCCATGCGCGCATGGCCGCGCTGTTGACGCACCGCCGGCACACGACGATGGGCTCTCAACCGCCTCCGAGCAAGCGCAACAGTCCCCAGAGAAACTTGCAGAGCATCACGATCAGCTCCCACAGGTGGTAAAGCTGCTGCCATCCTGAGACGCGTGCGAAGGAGTCGATCATGGTCCGCTAATGAGTGGGAAGGCTGCGAGAAATGGCAGGCACAGCCACTTGCGGGGCCGGGCCTCTCTCAGGCCGGGCCGTCGCACGCGCGCTGTGTGCCGGGCTGTGGCAGCGCTCTCGCCCTGCCGGACCCCACATCATAACGACCGCGGGATACCCCGTATCAAGTTGTTTGCAAGTTTGCCGTCAATACTTCGGGAAGACGCGGCATCCGTGCTGGATGAGCGCACGAATTGACTCAGCAAACCGCGCCATCAAGGAGACACGACCATGACGCGCTTCAGCTTCCGCCGGGCTGCCCGTTCGCAGACTGTGGTCGGCGATATTGCCGCCCACGCCGGCAAACTGGGTATTGAAATCTGCGACGTATCTGGCCACGTCGAAGAAGTGGCTGCGCGCGTGCAGCGCCAGGCACAGGTATGCCGCGCGCTGCGCGAATCCGCTGCCGTCACGCTGGCGGGCAACCACCGCATCGCCGCTGCCGCGCGTGAAATGCGCAGCGTGTCGGCTGAAGCCGCAACCGGCGTGCAGGCGTCGCAACAGACACTCGAAGCGTCGCTTGCCGATATCCATGGGCTGGTGGAAGGTGTGACGGTGATCGAGAGCCAGATTGGCGCGTTGCGCAGCGCGTTGGCCCATGTGAGCCGCGTCTCCGAGGAGATTTCGCTGATCGCCCGCCAGACGCATTTGCTGGCGCTGAACGCCGCGATCGAAGCCGCGCGCGCCGGCGACTCCGGCAAAAGTTTCGCGGTAGTAGCCGCCGAGGTGAAGAACCTGTCGGCGAAGACCGCGCAGGCGACCGGCCAGATCGAGACGACGCTCGCGCAACTCACCCAGCAGACCGAGCAGCTGATCAGCGAGGGTTCGGTGAACACGGCGCGCGCCCATCGGGTCCGCGAAGGCACTCGCAAGATTGGCGACGTCGTGCATGCGACGGGCGATGCGATTACGCAGCTCAACGACGAGGCTGGACAGATCGCCACGTTGACCGGCGAGATCGAGACGCAATGCAATGGGCTCGAGGCTCAGGTGCTGGAGATGGCGAGCGGCGTCGAAGATTCGAGTGAAAACTTCGTGCAGGCGAAGGACCGGCTGGGGAATCTGCTCAGCGTGTCCGAGACGCTGATCGAGCTGACCGCGGCCACGGGGGTCGAGACGACGGATACGCGGTTTATCGAAGCCGTGCAGCGGGCTGCGGCCGAGGTGAGCAAGGTATTCGAAGCGGCTGTCGCTCGGGGCGAAGTGTCGATTGAGGATCTGTTCGATCAGCACTACGTGCCTGTTGCCGGGAGCAATCCGGCTCAGTTCATTACGCGGTTCACTGCGTTTACCGATCGGGTTTTGCCGGCTATTCAGGAGCCGTTACTCGGGCTGGATCCACGCGTGGCGTTTTGCGCTGCTGTGGATGTGCGTGGGTATCTGCCTACGCATAATCTGAAGTTTTCTTTGCCGCAGCGCGAGGATGTGGTGTGGAATATGGCGAATTGCCGGAATCGGCGGATGTTCGATGATCGCACTGGGATTGCGGCTGCTTCGCATGTTAAGAAATTTTTGCTGCAGACGTATCGACGCGATATGGGTGGGGGGCAGTTTGTTTTGATGAAAGATGCGTCGGCGCCCGTGTTTGTGGGCGGGCGGCATTGGGGTGGGGTTCGGGTTGGGTATAAGGTTTGATGGTTTTCTTCTTGCGTGGCGCTTTTTGGCCGTGTTCTTGGGGCTTTGGCCTTTCCTTGTTCTGGCTTTCGTGCCTTTCCTTGCATTGTTAGTGGTCTATTAGCGTTGCCCCTGTGCGGGGCGGCACTGTAGTGGTCAAGTAATCTTGGACACCGACAAAGGAAATTGTTAAAAAAATGAAGCCTCGTGCCGCACCGGCGGCACTCCGTTCGTTGCCGAATGGATCCGCCGGCAGTTATAAAAGTCGTCGATATAGGCCTTGATGTCGCGTTCGGCTTCTGCGTGATCGAGGTACCCCTTTGGGTTCAGCCATTCACTTTTCAGGCTTCTAAAGAAGCGCTCCACGACCGCGTTGTCCCAGCAGTTCCCCTTTCTGCTCATGCTCTGAACCATGTCGTTGGCCTTCAGTTCGCCCACAAAGTACGCGCTGGTGTACTGACAACCCTGAT
>NZ_JBNPVS010000037.1:0-107619 GCF_050434225.1 Paraburkholderia sp. GAS32
CGGCAAAGAGAAGTAGGTGCCGCCCCGCACAGGGGCAACGCTAATAGACCACTAACAATGCAAGGAAAGGCACGAAAGCCAGAACAAGGAAAGGCCAAAACCCCAGGCACACAGACAAACAAGCGCCGCGCAGGCAAAACAAAAAAACCGCCACGAAGGTAAAAAACCTCAGCCAGATGCGCTAACCTACCTCTCCCGGCGAAGCCGCCCAAACAGGCTCAAAAAAAATGCCATCCCCGAAACCCGGCAAAATCCGAATCGGCATAGGCGGCTGGACCTACGCCCCTTGGCGAGGCACGTTTTACCCGTCGGATCTGACACAAAGCCGCGAGCTCCAACACGCGAGCCAAAATCTCACATCGATAGAAATCAACGGCACCTTCTACGGCTTGCAAAAACCGGCAAGCTACGAAAAGTGGTATCAGGAAACCCCCGAAGATTTCGTCTTCTCGCTCAAAGCCCCCCGCTACGCAACAAACCGAAAAGTCCTGGCGGACGCCAACGAAACCATCGAACGCTTCTTCGCCAGCGGCGTGCTACTGCTAAAACAGAAGCTAGGCCCGATCAACTGGCAATTCGCCACTACCAAAAAGTTCGACCCGGAAGACTTCGAGGCCTTCCTGAAACTGCTGCCCGCCAGCATCGAAGGCCAAAAACTAAGGCACGCCATCGAAGTCCGTAACGACACCTTCAAGACCCCCGAATTCATCGCGCTAGCCAGAAAGTACAAAGTCGCCATCGTGCTGGCAGCCGACAGCGACTACCCGCAAATCGCCGACATCACCGCGCCATTCGTCTACGCCCGCATCATGGGTACCAGCGACAAGGAAGCCAAAGGCTATTCGACCAAGGCCCTCGACGCCTGGGTCGAACGCGCCCGCCAACTCGCTGCGGGCACGACACCGGACGACCTCGAAACATCCGCCGCGGCCCCCGCAAAAACCACGGCGCGCGACGTCTACCTCTACGTCATCAGCGGCTTCAAGGAACGCAATCCGGCCGCCGCCATGGCGCTGATCAAACGCCTCGAATGACGGTCATCCGGCCCGCACGCGCGAGTGTCATAATCCCGGCAGCGAATCAACGCACCGACACTCACCCGCTCAGGCGGTGAGGCCACCCCAACATCCAAGGTCCGGGAGACTATTTTGAGCGCCATCGACAATCCTTTGCACGATCAGGAAGTCGGCTCGGCCGACGCCACCCAGGACACCACGCGCATCGACGACGTTCGCATCGGTGCAGTACGTCCGCTGATTTCCCCTGCCCTGCTGCAGGACGAATTGCCTGTGCCGCCGTCGGTGCAGACGCTCGTCGAGAAAACCCGCGCGGAAATCGCCGATATTCTGCACGGCCGTGACGACCGGCTCGTGATGATCGTCGGCCCGTGTTCGATTCACGACCACGACCAGGCCATCGAATACGCCCGAAAGCTCAAGGTCGCGGCGCAGACCTACAAGGACGATCTGCTGATCGTCATGCGGGTGTACTTCGAGAAGCCGCGCACAACGGTAGGCTGGAAAGGCTATATCAACGACCCGCGTCTCGATGGCAGCTTCCGTATCAACGAGGGCTTACGTCTCGCACGGCAACTGCTGATCGACATCAACGGTCTCGGCTTGCCCACGGCCACCGAATTTCTCGACTTGCTCAGCCCGCAATACATCGCGGATCTGGTCGCGTGGGGTGCGATCGGCGCGCGCACGACGGAGAGCCAGAGTCATCGGCAGCTTGCGTCGGGACTGAGCTGCCCGATCGGCTTCAAGAACGGCACGGATGGTGGCGTGCAGATCGCCGCGGACGCGATCGTTGCGGCGCACGCAAGCCATGCGTTCATGGGTATGACCAAGATGGGTATGGCCGCGATCTTCGAGACGCGTGGCAATGACGACGCGCACGTGATCTTGCGCGGTGGCAAGAAAGGTCCGAATTACGACAGCGCGTCCGTCGACGCAACTTGCGCAGTGCTCAAATCGGCAGGCCTGCGCGAGCAGGTCATGATCGACTGTTCACATGCGAACTCAGGCAAATCGCATTTGCGTCAACTGGAGGTGGTGGAGGATCTGGCGCAGCAACTCTCGCAGCGCGAGCGCCGCATTCTCGGCGTCATGCTCGAAAGTCATCTGGAAGAAGGTCGTCAGGATCTGAAGACCGGTGTGCCGCTGCGTTACGGCGTATCGATTACGGACGCCTGCGTGAGCTGGGCGCAAACCGAACCGGCGCTCGAGACGCTGGCCGAAGCGACCCGGAAACGACGCGCGGGCTGAATCCGCCGACGCGGCCTGCACGATCTCGCGCATCCAGTAACCGTCCGATGACCATCACGATGAGCATCAATAAAGGCTGGAACGCGAGCGTGCACGACGCAAACCTGAAGCAAACAACAGCAACATAAGCACCACACGCGCCGCACCAACCACCGATATAACACCCTCACCGGTGTTGGGCAGCGCGTGTTTCCTCACGCCCGATGCATCGGGCACCGCGCACTAAAACAGCGCGAGTGGATGCTCCAGCGCGAGGCGCGTTGCATTACGACGCGTTGACGGCTTCCTTGAATGCCTTGCCGGCGGTGAACTTCACCGTCTTGGCTGCGGCGATCTGGATCTCTGCACCGGTCGACGGATTGCGACCCACGCGTGCTGCGCGCGCGCCGGTCGAGAAAGAACCGAAACCGACCAGTTGCACCGTATCGCCACCCACCACGGCTTTGGTCACCGCTTCGACGATAGCGTCGATGGTTTGGCCGGTGGCCGCTTTGCTTTCGCCCGTCGCTGCGGCGACTGCATCAATCAGTTCCTGTTTGTTCATAGCACTTCCCGTATGGTAATCATGGAACCGGCGCCACATCTGTTGCGCCGGGACCGACACACTAACGCATAGGCGCGTATTCGCGCAAACCTTGGATGTAAGCCTTGTATCGCCCGCCCAGCGGCAATTTGACGTTTTTTTGTCCCAAAGTGCTATAAGAATCGCGCGCTTACGCATTTCTCCCGCTTTACGGCTCTCCGCGGCGTATCACAATCCGTTGCAATTTCAGTGATTTAGCGGCGGCAAATCGGCTGCCACCATGGTTTTTTACGATGTTATGGGGGATCGCAAAGATTCGCGATTCAGCACCGCGCCACGCTCAGCAATAAAAATCCGGGAAGAATAAAACAATGAAAATTCGCCATATTGCAACATGCCTGGCGCTCGCCGCCTGGTCTTGTGCGACCGCGGCAGCCGGCGATTTCGCCTGCGTGATGCGGGTCGGCGCGGCGCTGTAGCGCGAAAAATCACGCAAGACTCGCCAGCGGAACAGCCTGCGCCGCTGAAAAACAAGGACGTCATACAACATCTCTACGCCGCGAACCGGCGGACCTCGCGCAGGCTGACGCGGCACAAATGACTCATCGCCGACGATCTCCCAGGGCGTATTTACCGCTCGTTCAACACGCATGATTTTTTTCCACTGAGAATTCTCTCAAGGTCTCACCGACGTTGCCGATATACAAAGCTGCGTGTGCAGCGCAAACGTTACAAGGACGGGCATGGTTCGGTTAGCCAGATTGAGGGAAGCGCTATCGGTCGCGGAAGGCGACCCGGAACTCGTGCGCTCGCAACTCCAGGCATTCGGCCACCAGATACCGCTGCTTTATTTCATCCTGATCGTCAACACGATGGCGGTGGCCGTCACGCATCTGGGATCGGCGCCGGCCTGGTTGTCCATCTACTTCCCCGCGGCGCTCTGCGTGCTGTGCATCATCCGTTGCGTGCGCTGGTGGCGCGTCCGGCACCGGGTTCTGACGCACGACAAGGCCGTGCCCGAACTACGCAAGCTGATCTGGCTCGCGGGCATCTTCGCCGTCGCCTTCAGCACCTGGTCGCTCCTGCTGTTTCCGTACGGCTCCGCCTATGAGCAGGCCCAGGTCGCGTTTTATATGGCGACGACCCTGGTCGGCTGCGTGTTCTGCCTGATGCATCTGCGGGCGGCCGCCCTGCTTCTGCTATCGATCGTCATCCTGATCTTTTCGACGTTCATGGTCTCCACGCGCTCTCCTGTCTTCATCGCGATGGCCATCGACATGACGCTGGTCGGCGTCGCACTCGCCTTCATCATCGAGCTGTATTACCGGACGTTTGCCGGCGTGGTGCACGCGCAGCGCGAATTGCAGGTGAGCCAGCAGAAAACGCAAAAACTCAGCGACGACAACTTCAGGCTCGCGAGCATCGACAGCCTGACCGACCTGCCCAACCGGCGCAGTTTCTTCGCCTCGCTGCGCGCGCTATCGGAACAGACGCCCGCCGCCGGTGGCGGCTTCAATGTCGGCTTGATCGATCTCGACGGCTTCAAACAGGTCAACGATATCTACGGACATGCAAGCGGCGACCTCGTGCTGCAGGAAGTCGGCGTGCGCTTGCTGGCGCTCGCGGAACCGGGCATCTTCTTCGCGCGCCTGGGCGGCGACGAATTCGGCGTGCTGGCCCAACACAAACTGCCGAACGAGACGCTCGTCGAGTTGGGGGAGCGCATCTGCGAAGCGCTCAGCCAGCCGTATCGGGTGGCCGGCAATGTCGCCGAACTGACCGGAACGATCGGCTGGGCCGCGTTTCCTGAAGCGGGTACGACAGTCCAGCAGGTTTTCGAACGCGCCGACGCCGCCTTGTACGTCGGCAAGGAAAGCCGTCGCGGCACACCGGTGATTTTCTCGACGGAACATGAGACGCGGATCCGGCGCTCGAGTCTCGTCGCCCAGGAACTCCGTCATGCGGACCTGGAGTCCGAACTGTTCCTCGAGTTTCAACCGATCTACGATGTGCTCACCCAACGCACCATCGGCATGGAGGCGCTCGGGCGATGGCACAACGCGCGGCTAGGCGCAGTGAGGCCAGAGGAATTCATTCGGATTGCCGAGCGTACCGACCTGATTCTGCGCGTCACTGAGGTGCTGCTGCGCAAAGCGCTCGATGAAGCATCGCGCTGGCCATCCGATCTCTATCTGTCGTTCAATCTCTCCGCGATCGATATTTCGACTTCGCCGCGCGCTCGCCGCCTGGTCGATATCGTGCTGGGCAGCGGCGTGCCCGCGCATCACGTCAACTTCGAGATCACGGAAACCGCGGTCACGCGCGATTTCGAGCAGGCCCACTGCTCGCTGACGATGATCAAGCAAGCCGGCTGCCGTGTCTCGCTCGACGATTTCGGCACCGGTTATTCGAGCCTTAGCTACGTGCATCGCCTGCCCTTCGATACGATCAAGATCGACCGCAGCTTCATGACCGACGTGGACTCCAATAGCGCGTCGAAGAAGATCGTCAAGTCGGTGCTCGATCTGTGCAGAAACCTCGGACTTGAATGCATCGTGGAAGGACTCGAGACGTCGTCGCAAGCCGACGTCGTCAAGGCGCTGGGCGCTCGCGCGCTGCAGGGCTATCTGTTCGGCAGGCCGATGCGGGCAAGCGCCGTCCCGGCCTATTTGCAGACCATGCTCGGGCAGGGTCACGTCGTCGAGACGTAGATGCTCTCATCCCCTGTCTCGTGCGAACCAGCACGACAGGCGCACCGCACACGGGCATGAAACCGCACGACTAACGCGCCGCAGTGTCGTATTCCAACTCCGGATACCAGTCGCTGCCGCGGCCGCCGGGCGTCATGTCGAGCACCGTCCAGATCGGCATCACATCGGGTGCACCGCGCGGATCCTGACCCGGGTCCGCCGTCGACGGCCCCATCTCCTCGGCCCAGAAATGCCGCACCGTACCGCCTGAACGCGTGAACACGTTGAAGGCGGGATTGTCGCCGCCATCCGGAACTTCAGCGGCGTAGTCGCGGTTGAAGGTGTTGCCGCCCGACGAATACAGCCGCAGGTGCCGCCAGCCGCGCTCTTTCTTGAAGGCCACCAGCTTGTCGATCGGCGAGCGGCCGATCACCGCAAAGGCCACGCGTTGCAATATGTCGGGCATTTCGCCGTCGTAAGCGCTCAGGAGCGAAGTGCACATCGAACAGGGGCGCTCGCGCTGCGGGCCGAACATCCAGTTGTAGGTGACGAGGGTGTCATGCGCGCCGAACATTTCCGACAGCGTCACCGGACCCGCTTCGCCCTCGAAGCGATAGTCCTGCGGCACGATACCGCCGGGCGGCAGCGCGCGGCGCTGTGCGGCCACGCGTTCGATATGACGGCGCAACTCGATTTCCTCAGCCAGCAGGTCGTTGCGCGCTCTGCGATATTCGGCGCTCTCGCCCGGAAACCGGGCGGGCGATTCGGCCAGCAGCCGGGCCGGTTTCAACGCTTGTGCAGATGGGTCTACGTCATTCATCAGCCACCTCCTGTTGCGGTAACAAGGATTAAGGGCGCGATAGCCACGGCACGGGATGACGCGACGCAGCCGCGAGCGCATCTTTTGCCCTTATATAGCCACGACGAACAGCGTGGCGGCGAATCGACAACGTAAGCGAAATATTTTGCTGGCCCGTCGCGGCGACAATCGAAACCTCATTGCAAGGTATCCTTTCCCGAAACAGCATGCGCGCGCCGGCGCACTTTTGCACCGTCACGGCGCCCGCCGCTCCGCCTTTGAGGATGCCCCATGCCGCTTCGTCTGCCACCCCTGCCCGCGCTTCGTTTTTTCGAAGCGGCCGGCAGGCATCAGAGTTTCAAGCTCGCCGCCGCGGAACTGAACGTCACGCCGAGCGCGATTAGCCACGGTATCGTCGGCCTCGAACAATCACTCGGCGTCGAACTGTTCGTACGCGAGCCGCGTGGAATTTCGCTGACGACGGCAGGCGCCGACTATCTGTCGTACGTATCCGAAGCGTTTTCGCTGATCGCGATCGGCACGCAACGCCTGCCGAACCACCGCGCGAATCGCCCGATCGCGCTGAGTTGCGCGCCCACACTCGCCTCGCGCTGGCTGTTGCCGCGCCTCGCCGCCTTTCGTGCGCGCTGGCCGGATGCGAACGTCACCGTCGATACCTCGCACCGTCAGGTCGGCTTTCCCGTCGACGGTTTCGATTTCGCCATTCGCCTGAGCCGCGCTCCGGTTGCGGGGACCGCGTGGACGCGTCTGTTCGGCGAACGCCTCGTGCCGGTGTGCAGCCCGGCGTACGTGAATAACCTGCGCGACGCGCATGGCAACATCGATCTGAGTCACGCGACGTTCATTCACGTGAACTCGGCGAGCGAGGACTGGCAGGCGTGGTTCGACGGGGTCGCCATCGATGGGACCGCCATCGATGGTATCGACCTGAACGACGGGTTGCGCGTCGACACGATCCAGCTCGCTTTCGAAGCCGCGAGCATGGGCCTCGGCGTCGCGCTCGGCAGACGGCCGCTAGTCGACCGCGATCTCGCGAGCGGCGCACTCGTCGAGGTCAGTCCACAAACAATCGCCTCCTCCACGGCGTATTGGCTCGTGAGCGCACAAAACACGGATAGCGCGGAAAATCGCCCGGAACTGTCCGACTTCAAACGGTGGCTGCTCAGCGAGGCTGAACCGTTCGCCAATCCATCCGATGCTGCCAACGCGGAATCGCGCGGCGTCAACCACTAAACCCTGCACGCCCTCTATCTGGTCAGGTGAGCCACACTCACCCGTCGTCAAAATCTTTTCTTTTGCCGCTTCTGACGCTCGCTGCGACCATGGTGTCCAAGGAGATCAGATCCATGTCCACGACAAATAGCAAACGCCTCGCCATCCCGTTGAGTCAGACGACGCTCGTGATCATCGCCGGCGCACTGATTCTGAGCGCCGCCATGGGCATCCGGCAGACCTTCGGCCTCTTCATCGGGCCGTTCTCGTTCGACCGCGGAATGCCCGTCACGCTGATCGCTTTCGCCATCGCGCTGCACAACCTGGTATGGGGTTTCGCGCAACCGTTCGCAGGCGCTGCCGCGGACCGCTATGGCTCGGCGCCGGTGGTCGCGTTCGGCGCGACGACGTTTGCCGCGGGCCTGGGCATCGCGGCGGTCGCGCCGTCGGGCCCGCTGCTGATTGTCGGTATGGGTTTGCTGGTCGGCATCGGAGTGAGTTGCACGACGTTCGGCGTGGTGTTGCCGGCAGTCGGCCGCATCGCTTCCCCAGAAAAACGCAGCATGGCGATGGGTCTCGTCAGCGCAGGCGGCTCGGCAGGACAGGTGCTGATGATCCCGCTCGTGCAGAGCATTCGACTCAGCTCGGGTATCGCCACCTCGCTCTTCGTGCTGGCCTTCCTGATGCTGCTGATCGCGCCGCTCGGCATGGTGCTCGACCGGCGCGCGAGTGTCGGCATGCAGGTTCAGGAGCCGCCCGCTGCGCCTCTTCGCAAGGTATTCGCTCAGGCGATCCAGCATCGGGGATATCGACTGCTGACGCTCGGCTTCTTCACCTGTGGATTTCAGCTCGCGTTCATCGCCACCCATCTGCCTGAGTATCTGACGCTCTGCCATATGCCGGTTGGGCTGGGTGCCACCGCGCTCGCGCTGATCGGCCTGTTCAACATGGCGGGCAGTTGGGGATGCGGCTGGCTGGGCGGCCGGTTCCGACAGCACCATGTACTCGGCTGGCTTTACCTCATTCGAAGCGTGACGATCGGCGCCTTCTTTCTGCTGCCGAAGACCTCCGCTTCGGTCGTGATCTTCGCGGCGGTGATGGGGCTAACCTGGCTCGGGACCGTGCCGCTGACGAGCGGACTCGTGGCGAAAGTGTTCGGCACGCGGCACCTCGGCAGCCTCTTTGGCGTCTGCTTTCTGAGCCACCAGATCGGCTCGTTTCTCGGCGCATGGCTAGGCGGCCTGGTGTTCGATCTGACCGGGTCGTATTCGCTGCTGTGGGAAGCCACGGTCGTTTCCGGACTCATCGCCGCGATGCTGCACTTCCCGATCGACGACAAGGCCGTCAGCACGCCCGCAATCCGGTCAGAGCCGGCGGCTGCGTGAGGGTTCGGGTGCGAGCAAGCGTGAGCACGTATCCGCACACACCGCGAGTCCGCTACTCGCTGCCCCGATGCTATTTTCGCGGCGCGTCCGCCGCCGCTTTCGGCACACGCCCCATCAGATAGAACTCGTCGTTCGGGCGCATTGAAATGACGTTGGCCATCCGGTTCGACAAACCGAAAAATGCGGTGATGGCCGCGATATCCCACACGTCTTCATCCGAAAAGCCGTGCTTACGTAGCGTCTGAAAATCGGCATCGTCGACCGTGCCGGATTCACGGCAAACCTTCAGCGCAAAGTCGAGCATCGCCTTCTGGCGCTCCGTGATATCCGCCTTGCGATGGTTGACTGCCACCTGATCCGCAAGCAACGGCGCCTTTTCGTAAATGCGCAGAATCGCCCCGTGCGCGACCACGCAATACAGGCACTGATTCACCGCGCTCGTCGCGACGACGATCATCTCGCGCTCGCCTTTGGTGAGGCCACCCTCTTTCAGCATCAACGCGTCGTGGTACGCAAAAAACGCGCGGAATTCATCCGGCCTGTGCGCCAGCGTCAGGAATACGTTCGGAACAAAACCGGCTTTCTCCTGCACTTCGAGGATGCGGGCGCGGATGTCGTCCGGCCACGCGTCAGGCTCAGGCACGGGATAGCGGCTGATCGGCTGAAGGTTTGCCATGTTGTGTCTCCGTTGTATCTGTATGTGCACGACGATTGTAGCGAACTTCGACTCGCTGCCGTCCCGGTCAATCTGGCGCTTTGCTCCGCGTTGAGCAGCGGCAGGGACAGGCTCCACAGAGGCACCGCAGCACGGTCAATCGCTCCATTCCCTTAATTTTTTTCAGGTTCTCAGCCCGCCCCGCAGCGCCATTTCACCAACCTGTGCTTAAATCCGAAGTTCGCGCTGCTGCGTTCGTGCCACCGGCCAGCTGAACGAGCCATGCAGCGGGCCGCTGTCCGGCAAGAACAGGCCCTGCACGACGTGTTCGCAACGCACGCCGGCCAGGTACGGGCTGTTCCAGATCCCTTCATCGCATCAACAGGAGCGTGGTTGTGTGGCATTTTCCGGTTGCTATTCCACCCTCGCTGGGCGTGTGGGCCGTGTTCATGAGCGTGCTCGTCACGCAACTCGGCTTGCCGATTCCGGCGGCGCCGATGCTGATCCTCGGCGGAACGATGGCCGCCATGGGACAAACCTCTTATGCCAGCGTCATTGGGGCCGCCGTCTGCGCAACACTGCTGGCAGACTCGCTGTGGTTCTTCACTGGACGAACATACGGCCGGCGCTTGCTGAATCAGCTGGTGCGCTTCTCACTCTCGCTCGACACCACCGTCCGTGTCGCACGCAATACCTATGAACGGTACGGCGCGCCGATTTTGACTGTCGCCAAATTTCTGCCGGGACTCGGCCTGATCTCGGCGCCGCTGCTCGGCACCACGCCAATCAACGTCGGCGTGTTTCTGCTGTGGGATTTTGTCGGTGCGATGCTGTGGGCCAGCGTGTGGGTGATCGGCGGCGCGGCGCTTGACGATCAGATCGTGCAACTCGTGCTGCTCGTGCGCCATCACGGCGGCACGATTTTCGACGCGTTCGCGGCGATCTTCCTTGCCGTGCTCCTCTATCGCTACGTGCGCCGCTGGCAGTTCCGCCGCTGGCTCGCGCATATACGCATCTCGCCGGACCAGCTCGACGAACTGATGAAGTCCAATGAGCCGCCGCTGATCCTCGATGCCCGGCCGCACAGCATCCGCGCGAAAGAATCGCACCGCATTGCGGGCGCGCAGTTGCTGGACCTCGATTCGCCCGAGCCACTGCACCCCGACTTACTGAAGCGGCCGATTGTCGTCTACTGCGTCTGTCCTAACGAAGCGACGGCCAAGCGCATCGTCAATCAACTGCATCGAAAGAATATCCATCACGTCCGCGCGCTCAAGGGCGGCCTCGACGCATGGGAAAAACGCGGTTATCCAGTCGAGCCGCTGCCGCCCGACTTCGAGACGGCGATGGCCCATATGGCGGAAGACGAGGGTAACGAGGGCGAATACACCGTGCGGGCGCGGTTGGCGAAGTGACGACGGGCGCTTCAACCCACCCCACCGAACACAATGGGGCGGCATTAAAAACCGCTTGCGCATCATCTTCAATGTGTGCACTATGCATATATGCACGTTGCACACATTGAGGTACCGCTATGACGCAGCGCACAGAAAACCTGCTTGGCGTGCTCGCCCTGCTGGTCACGGACGAGATGAACGCGCAGCCTACCGTGGCCGCGCTCGCGGGCCCCACTGCCCGTGCCATGCTCAACGCGGTCGGTCAATATCCCGATTCATCCATTGAAGTATTGCGCGAGGCGGTCGATCTTTCGCATCCGGCCGCGGTCCGCGCCGTTGCGGGTCTGGTGGACGCGGGCCTCGTCGAAAAGAAATCCGGCACGGATAGACGTTCCGTCGCGCTTGCCTTGACCGCTTCCGGCAAGCGTGAAGCCAAACGCCTGCAAACGGCACGTGACCAGATGCTCCAACGCATCGTCGGGCAGCTCGACGAGCACGAACGTGAGGTGTTCGAAAGCCTGCTGATCAAGATCCTGTGGAACGAGACCCGCGATCCGGCACACGCCATGCAACTGTGCCGCCTTTGCGACGACGGCCCTTGCCTGAAAGCCGGCTGCCCGGTCGAATGCAGCGAACAGGGTCTGCCCATGCCCGCGCGGAGCGGCACATGAATGCCGCCGCGCCGGTGCGCTGGCCGGCGATCGCCGCGCTGACCGCGGTCTCGGCGCTCTCGCAGATCGGCCAGTTCGGCATCGGCTTCATGGTGCTGCCGGTGTGGCTGGCGCAGCGTGGCCTCGACGCACCGCGCGCCGGCCTCTTCTCCGCGTCGCAATGGACCGGCATGCTGGCCGGCTTGTTGATCGCGCCGTGGCTGGTGGAGCGGCTCGGTGCGAAACGCACGGTATCGCTCGGTCTCGCCGCCACGGTGGTTGCGTTCGCAACGATGAACGCGCTGTGGTGGCCGTTATGGCTCGTGCCTGGCCTGTTGACCGGACTCGGCATCGGTTTGCGCTGGATCGCCAATGAAACGTGGCTCTATCGGCTTGTGCCGGCCGAATCGAGCGGACGTGTAGTGGGCGTGCACGAAGCACTGATTGCCAGCGCTGGCGTCATCGGCCCGGCCCTGGCGGTGTGGTGCGCAGTCGACGGACGGATTACGTTCGCGGCTGGCGCAGCCTTCACGTTTGTGGCGGCCCTTCCCCTGTGGCTGACTGCGTCGGACGACAGGCCCTCCGCTGTCAAATCAGCACGGCCTGTGCGAACAGACTGCGCCGCAAAAGGCACCCCGGTCGGCACAATCGGCCCTATCGCCCCAATGGTCAGCCTCGGCATGGTGGTCGTCGCGGCAGGCGGCATCGGCGATGGCGCGCTCTACGGGCTCTTCCCGCTCTTTGCCGACGCCCACGGTCTCAGCACCACACAGACGGCCACGCTACTCACGTTATTCGGTGTCGGCGGCATGGCGCTGCAATTTCCGGTCGGCTGGTTCGCCGATCGCGCGGGCCTGGCGGCCACGGTGATCGTCTGCGCCGCGCTCAGCACGCTGGCGATCTGCGGGTTCGCGCTCGCCGCGCCCGCCTCATGGCTCGCCGGCGCGAGCGCCTTGCTGCTCGGCGGCATGAACAGCGCGTACATCACACTCGGCATGGTCGCGGCGGCATGCAGCGACAAAGCCGCGCTTACGCGCAACATGCGGCTGGTGTCGCTCACCTTTACCGCGAGTTCGATCGTGGGGCCGCTCATTGCCGGTTTCGCCATGAAAGCACGCGGCAGCGACATGCTGTTGTGGCAACTGGCGATCATGAGCGGCGCGCTTGTTGTCTACACGCTCGGCTTGCGCGAAGGCCGGCGTCAGCCCGATCGATCGTCGTCGATGGGCTGAGCCTGGATTGCGCTTCAAGACGATTGAACGTGCCTAGCGTTCAGCGACCTTCTTCTGCCGCCAAAGACACAACAGATCGCACGCAATATGCGCGGCGGCAATCGCCGTGATCTCGCTCTGGTCATAAGCGGGCGCCACTTCCACCACATCCGCGCCCACCAGGTTCAACGCACCGAGCCCGCGCACAATGGCCAGCCCCTGTGCCGACGACAAACCGCCCGCCACCGGCGTGCCCGTGCCCGGCGCGAACGCCGGATCGAGACAGTCGATATCGAAGGTCAGATACGCGGGCCGCTCGCCGACAATCGACGTGATCCGCTCCACCGCCGCCCGCGTGCCATGTTCATGGACCCAGGCGGCGTCGAGGATATTGATCCCCATGAAGTCGTCGTTCCACGTGCGAATGCCGACCTGCACCGAAGTCTTCGGATCGATCAGACCGTCTTTCACCGCCTTGTAGAACATCGAACCGTGATTCAGGCTGTCCGGGCTGTCGTCGGCCCAGGTATCGCAGTGGGCGTCGAAATGGATCAGCGAGAGTGGCTTCCCGTACTTCTCCGCATGCGCGATCAGCAGCGGATACGTAATGTAGTGATCGCCGCCGAGCGTCAGCATCTTCGCGTCCGAACGCAGAATCGTGCGCGCATGCTCGACGATCGATTCCTTGATCGTCATGGGATTGTGCGCGTCGAACCAGCAGTCGCCGTAGTCTGTCACGGCGAGATCGTCGAACGGATTGAAGCCCCACGGATACGGATGCAGCTCCGACAATTGCACGCTCGCCGCGCGCACCGCCGCCGGGCCAAGACGCGCGCCCGAACGGAACGTGGTGGCCAGATCGAGCGGCACGCCGGAGACCACGACGTCGACGCCGTCAAGTTCGCGGGTGTACTTGCGGCGCATGAACGACAACACACCCGCATAGGTGTTTTCGATCGACGAGCCATAAAGCGACGGACGACGGATCGCGCCGTCGCCATAAACGAGTTCAGTCATGGATGACCTGATACCTGATAAACATGCCGGAGCCGCACGCGGGGCTTCCAGGTGATGCGTGCAACGTCCGGCCTCGGATTCATTGGGAACGCGACGGCGTTTCTTTCAAACGCCGCCGCGCTGGCTTGCGAATCCTTTAGCGCAGCCGAACGAGCGTGGACTTCAGCTCGGTGTACTTCTCCAGCGCGTGCAACGACTTGTCACGGCCGTTGCCCGATTGCTTGTAACCGCCGAACGGGAAATTCATATCGCCGCCCTCGTCGTAGCAATTGACCCATACCGTACCGGCACGCAGCTTGCGCGACACTTCATGCGCGGTGGTGAGGTTCGAAGTCCACACGGCGGCGGCAAGACCATACTCGCTGTCATTAGCGATCCTGATCGCCTCTTCAACCGTGTCGAACGTAATCACCGACAACACCGGCCCGAAGATTTCCTCGCGCGCAACCTTCGCGCCGGTCGCCGGGATCTCGAAGATGGTCGGTTCGATATAGAAGCCGCCGGTCTCCTGCTTGACGCGCGAACCACCCAGCAGCAGCTTCGCTTCGGCGCGGCCCGCTTCGATATAACCGAGCACGCGTTCGAGTTGCACGTTATCGACAATCGCGCCCATCGAGGTTTGCGGGTCGAGCGGATTGCCCGGCGTATAGCTGCGCGCGGCGGCGATCAGCTTGTCGAGGAACACGTCCTTGATGTCTTTGTGCACGAGCAGGCGCGAACCTGCGGTGCACATTTCGCCCATGTTGTAGAAAATCGCGCCAGCCGCCGCGTTTGCCGCGCGGTCGAGGTCGGGGCAATCGGGCATCACGATGTTCGGCGACTTGCCGCCGAGTTCGAGCCACACGCGTTTCAGGTTCGATTGACCGGCGTATTGCATGATCAGCTTGCCGACGTTGGTCGAGCCGGTGAAGGCGAGACAGTCCACGTCCTGATGCAGCGCCAGCAGCTTGCCCGGTTCGCCCGCGCCGGGCACCACGTTGAACACGCCGGCAGGGATGCCGGCGTCCAGCGCGAGTTGAGCGAGGCGAATCGCGGTAAGCGGCGACTTCTCCGAAGGCTTGAGCACGACGCTGTTACCCGCGGCGAGCGCCGGGCCGAACTTCCACGACGCCATCAGGATCGGGAAATTCCACGGCACAACAGCCGCTACGACGCCGATCGGCTCACGCGTCACGAGCCCCACCAGATGATGATCGGCCGGCGCGACTTCGCCGCCGACCTTGTCGATGGCTTCAGCGAACCACTCGACGCAATAGGCGGCGCCCGGCACGTCCACCGAGGTGGTGTCGGCGATCGGCTTGCCTGCGTCCAGCGTTTCGAGCAGCGCGAGTTCGTCCATGTGCTCACGGATCGACGCGGCCCAACGCAATAGAATCGCCTTGCGCTTGCGGGGATTGAGGCCGGACCACACGCCGGAATCGAACGCGCGGCGTGCGGCTGCCACGGCGGCGTCGACATCCGTCGCCCCGCTGTCAGCCACTTTGGCAAGCAGCTTGCCGTCGATCGGGCTCAGGCAGTCGAACGTGCGGCCGCCTGCGGCGTCACGGTACTCGCCGTCGATAAACGCACGGCCTTCGATCGAAAGCGTAGCGGCTTTGTCTTGCCAGAAAGCGAGAGATTTCTTGTCCATCAGGATGCCTCATTGTTATGCGCTCGACGCACGCCGGCTCCGACTTCAAGCGGCCTGGAACTGCGTCGCGGCGCGTTGGCGCGGAGTCTTTAGAACGTGGGCGGCGAATTGGCCGACACGATCTCGCAGAGATGCTCCGCGCTGGGATTGCGAAAACGATGCGGTAGACGGCTTTCGAAGTAATAGCTGTCACCGGGGTCGAGCAGCCATGTGACACCGTCCACCGTCAGTTCGATCTGACCGCTGACCACCACCCCGCCCTCGTGCCCCTCGTGCTCCAGCATTTCCGGCCCGGTATCCGAGAGCGGCTGATAGACCTCGCGCAGAATGCCCATATTGCGGTCTTTCACACTGGAGCCGGCGAGATAGAACTCAATCGACTCATTGCCGAGATTCGGCATGTCGGCGCGGCGCGACACGACAGAGCGTTCCACCTCGACTTCAAAAGTGAAGAACTCGGCGAGACTCATCGGTATGCATTCAAGCAGTTTCTTCAGTGACCCCACCGACGGACTTACGCGGTTCTGCTCGATCAGCGAGATCGTGCCGTTGGTGACCCCCGCCCGTTTCGCCAGCTCGCGCTGGGACAGACCATTCTTCTTACGGATGTACTGCAGGCGGGTCGCAACTTCTATGGACATCGCTAGGTTCTCTGACATGGGAGACGATCGGGCGCGTGGGCTCGGGCAATGTGTGCCCGCGAGTGTTGAATATTCTAATCACTTTAATCGTTGCGCCGCTGGGGAAAACCCTGAAAGGATTCCGAAATATGATTTGCGCAACGAATGTTCCCGCTGACCGGGATTCCGCGGACACCCTCGGGAAAGCCCTGATAAATCTTTTATAAAAATGATTTGACGGCATTATTGGCTCGTATACGATGGTTCTCAGGCGATCGTCATGCCGGCGTCACGAAACACGAACATGTGTTTTTGACGCAGCGAACCCGGTTCGCAACGGTCAGAGACGGTCATCCCAGCGTCATGTTTCTTTAAACGCCCTGTGCGTTTTTCGAGCAAGCGTTCAATACTTTCAACGTCGCTAGTCGAGTGTAATCGTGAGAGTCCGAGGCCCTTTGGTGAGATGGAATCGAAGTCAGGCGAGTTGTCCTCGCGCTGACGGCGCCATCGCCGACGGCAGCAACGGCAGCCTTGCGTTCCGCCGCTTTCTGTCCGTCTTCACGATCCTGTCCCGCCGTTCAGTTCGACGTCACAACTCCATCTCCGCGCGCGCCTTCATTGCTGTGCGTACGGACGAAGTCGCCTCGCTGCTGCCGTAGCGCCTCCCCCTTTTCCGTCGTTCGATTCGTCCGTTTGCGTGAGCGCGCTCTCTCGAGCCATGCGTTCGTGCGTGTGCGGTGCCGTCTGCCGCGCAGCGCCTCATGCGGATCAGATCAATTGCGCACCGCAACGGACCGAATCGAACGGCACATCTAATTATCACGCGCGGCGCGTCCCGCTGACGACGACCGCCTGCACTACCCGGTGGCCTGACGCCTTGCGTCCGGCTGCGGAATGTTGCCGCGCCGTGTTTAACGTTGTTCATGCCGCGTCCCGCGGGGAACATACACGTCTATCTGATATGCGAAACAAACCCCTCGTCGGCATCAGCGCCGACAGAACGATGATGGGAGTCCACCCGTCGCACGTCACCGGCGAGAAGTACATCGCCGCGATCGTGGACGGCTCGCAGGCGCTGGCCATGTTGCTGCCGGCGCTCGGCGAGCGTCAGTCCACCGAGGACGTGCTGGCTACTGTCGACGGCTTACTGTTCACCGGCAGCTATTCGAATGTCGAGCCGCACCGCTACGGCGGCCATCCCAGCGCGCCGGGCACGCTGCACGACGCCGCACGCGATGCGACGACGCTGCCGCTGCTGCGCGCCGCGATCGCCGCAGGCGTGCCGGTGCTGGCGGTATGCCGGGGCTTTCAGGAAATGAACGTGGTGTTCGGCGGGACGTTGCATCAAAGCGTTCACGCGGTGGCCGGTCTGAACGACCATCGCGAGAACAAGGAAGACGACCTCGACGTGCAATACGCACCGTCGCATTCGATCACGCTGACGCAGGGCGGCTTGTTGCAGCGCCTCGCCGGCGGCACGAATGAAGCGCGTGTGAATTCATTGCACGGTCAGGGCGTCGAGCGGCTGGGCGTGGGTCTGGTGGCAGAAGCCACCGCGCCGGACGGATTGATCGAAGCGGTGAGCGTGAAAGATGCGCGTGCCTTCGCGCTGGGTGTGCAGTGGCACCCGGAATGGAAGCATGCCAACGACGCGCTTTCCACCGCGATCTTCCGTGCCTTCGGCGAAGCCTGCCGCGATCGAATGCGCACCAAGGCCGGCTATGGCGCGGCATCCGCCGCTGCCACGCATGCCTGAGCCGGTCGCGCACCAAAACTGAGAGAATAACCATGCATGAAATCGACGACTTCCTGAAGAAGAACCGCGTCACCGAAATCGAAGCGATCATTCCGGATATGGCCGGGATCGCACGCGGCAAGATCATTCCGCGCAGCAAGTTCGAATCCGGCGAATCCATGCGCTTGCCGCAGGCGGTGATGATCCAGACCGTCACAGGGGACTATCCGGAAGACGGCACGCTCACCGGCGTCACCGACCCGGACATGGTCTGCGTTCCCGACGCCAGCACCATCCGCATGATTCCGTGGGCCGTCGATCCGACCGCCCAGGTGATCCACGATTGCGTTCACTTCGACGGCACGCCCGTCGCCATCTCGCCGCGCCGTGTGCTGCGCCGCGTGCTCGAACTGTATAAGGCCAAAGGCTGGAAGCCGGTTATCGCGCCTGAACTCGAGTTCTACCTGGTCGACATGAACAAGGACCCGGATCTGCCGCTGCAACCGCCGATCGGCCGTACGGGCCGTCCGGAGACCGGCCGTCAGGCGTACTCGATCGAAGCCGTGAACGAATTCGATCCGCTGTTCGAAGACATCTATGAATACTGCGAAGTGCAGGAACTGGAAGTCGACACGCTGATTCACGAAGTCGGCGCCGCGCAGATGGAAATCAACTTCATGCACGGCGATCCGCTGAAACTCGCCGACAGCGTGTTCCTGTTCAAGCGCACGGTGCGTGAGGCCGCGCTGCGTCACAAGATGTACGCGACCTTCATGGCCAAGCCGATGGAAGGCGAACCGGGCTCGGCGATGCACATGCACCAGAGCCTCGTAGACGAAGAAACCGGCCACAACCTGTTCACCGGTCCGGACGGCAAGCCCACGTCGCTTTTCACGGGCTATATCGCGGGCCTGCAGAAATACACGCCGGCACTGATGCCGATTTTCGCGCCGTACATCAACTCGTATCGCCGCCTGTCGCGCTTCATGGCTGCGCCGATCAACGTGGCATGGGGTTACGACAACCGCACGGTGGGTTTCCGGATTCCGCATTCGGGCCCGGCTGCGCGCCGCATCGAAAACCGCATTCCGGGCGTGGACTGCAATCCGTATCTCGCGATCGCAGCAACGCTGGCTGCCGGGTATCTTGGCATGACGCAAAATCTGGAACCGACCGAGCCGCTGCTCAGCGACGGTTACGAACTGCCCTACCAGTTGCCGCGCAATCTGGAAGAGGGGCTGACGCTGATGGGCGCGTGCGAACCGATGGCCGAGATTCTCGGCGAAAAATTCGTCAAGGCCTACCTCGCACTGAAAGAAACCGAATACGAAGCGTTTTTCCGCGTGATCAGTTCGTGGGAACGCCGGCATTTGCTGCTGCACGTCTAAGGCCCTTGCTAACGACGTCACCCGCAAACGCAAAAAAATTGGAGGCAGTATGAGCTACAGAACAGAAGAAGTCGCTTACGTGCAGACGGCCCAACCCGCGGCCAGCGTACAAGCCGCACAACAGCAACGCAGCACCGCCGAATACCGCGCGCTCGACGCCGCGCACCACATCCATCCGTTTTCGGATATGGGTTCGCTCAATCGCAGCGGCAGCCGCGTAATCGTCAAGGCACAGGGCGTGTACCTGTGGGATTCAGACGACAACAAGATCATCGATGGCATGGCCGGTTTGTGGTGCGTGAACGTCGGTTATGGCCGTAAGGAACTGGCTGACGCAGCGTACCGCCAGATGCAGGAACTGCCCTTCTACAACACCTTCTTCAAGACGACGCACCCGCCGGTGATCGAACTGTCGGCCTTGCTCGCGGAGCTGGCGCCGGAACCGTTCAACCACTTCTTCTATTGCAACAGCGGCTCGGAAGGCAACGACACCGTGCTGCGCATCGTTCACCAATACTGGGCGACGCAAGGCAAGCACTCGAAGAAGTTCGTCATCTCGCGCAAAAACGGCTATCACGGTTCGACAATCGCGGGCGGTACACTGGGCGGCATGGGCTACATGCACGAACAGATGCCCTCGAAGGTCGAGAACATCGTGCATATCGACCAGCCGTATTTCTTCGGCGAAGCACAAGGCAATCTGACGCCGGAAGAATTCGCTCTGGCCCGCGCGCAGCAACTGGAAGCCAAGATTCTCGAAATCGGCGCGGACAACGTGGCCGCGTTTATCGGTGAGCCTTTCCAGGGCGCGGGCGGCGTGATCTTCCCGGCTTCGACGTACTGGCCGGAAATCCAGCGCATCTGCCGCAAATACGACATCCTGCTGGTCGCCGACGAAGTGATCGGCGGCTTCGGCCGGACCGGTGAATGGTTCGCGCATCAGCACTTCGGTTTCGAGCCGGATCTGATCACGCTGGCCAAGGGCCTGACAAGCGGCTATGTGCCGATGGGCGCAGTCGGCCTGCACGATCGTGTTGCCAAGGCGATCATCGAGAACGGCGACTTCAATCACGGCCTCACGTACTCCGGTCACCCGGTGGCCGCGGCCGTGGCGATCGCCAATCTGAAGCTGCTGCGCGACGAGAAGATCGTCGAGCGCGTCAAGACCGACACGGGTCCGTACTTCCAGAAGAAGCTGCGCGACACCTTCGCCAATCACCCGATCATCGGCGAAATCTCCGGTGCGGGTCTGGTGGCCGGCCTGCAACTCGCAGAAGACCCGAAAGCGCGCAAGCGCTTCGCCAATGGCGGTGAAGTCGGCACGATCTGCCGCGACTTCTGCTTCAACGGCAACCTGATCATGCGCGCCACCGGCGACCGGATGCTGCTCTCGCCGCCGCTCGTGATCAACAAGCTGGAAATCGACGAGATCGTTTCGAAGGCGAAAAAAGCCGTCGACGCGACCGCACAACAACTCGGAATTTCGTAACGGCAGTTCGTTCCGGCATGAGCACACCCACGATACGCGCTCATGCCGGTTCTTCACATCAAGGGAAAAAACCATGAGCGTTTGTCATCTTCGTCATGCGGTCGCGGGGGCCGCGCTTCTCGCCTTCACGGGTTTTGCGGCGTTGTCGGTTACGCCGGCCCTTGCGGCCGACACGGAACTGAATGTGTACAACTGGTCGGACTACATCGCGAAGGACACGATTTCGAACTTCGAGAAGCAGGACGGCATTCACGTCAAATACGACAACTACGATAGCGACGATACGTTGCAGGCCAAACTGCTCGCGGGCAGCTCCGGTTACGACATCGTGGTGCCGACGTCGAACTACATGGCCAAGCAGATTCAGGCCGGCGTGTATCAGAAGCTCGACAAGTCAAAGCTGCCGAACCTGTCGAACCTTGACCCTGTGCTGATGAAGATGATCTCCGATGCCGATCCGGGCAACCAGTACGGTGTGCCTTGGGCCTACGGTACTGACGGCATCGGCTACAACGTGCAAGCCGTGCAGAAGGCGCTCGGTGCGAATGCGCCGGTGGATAGCTGGGCACTCGTGTTCGACCCGGCCAATCTGTCGAAGCTGAAAGGCTGCGGCGTGTCGTTCCTCGATCAGGCAGTCGACGTGTTCGCCGCCACCTTGCAATACATGCATAAGGATCCGAACAGCACGAACCCCGCCGACTATCAGGCCGCGTTCGAAGTGCTGAAGAAAGTCCGCCCGTATATCACCCAATTCAATTCGTCGGGTTACATCAACGACCTCGCTAACAACGACATCTGCGTCGCGGTGGCATGGTCCGGCGACGTCGGCATCGCCAGCCGCCGTACCGCGGAAGCCAAGCGTTCGTATCAGGTGAAATTCTCGAACGTCAAGGAAGGCGGTCTGCTGTGGTTCGACGTGATGGTGATCCCGAAAGACGCACCGCATCCCGAAGCCGCGCTGAAGTGGATCAACTACATCGAAGATCCGAAGGTCAACGCAGCGATTACCAATGAAGTGTTCTACCCGACCGCGAACAAGGCCGCGCGCCAGTTCGTCATTCCGGGTGTCGCACAGGATACGACCGTTTATCCGGGCGACGAAGTGCTGAGCAAGATGACACTGATGAAACCGATGCCCACCGACATTCTGCGCCTTGAAAATCGTCTTTGGGCGCAGCTTAAAACCGGCCACTGATTTAAGCCAAACTAAAAAGAATCGATCCCGCGCTCAGGGATCGCTCGAACCCTGAGCGCATGAATGGCAGTAACGGTAGTCAGCCTGCGTGCTATTAGCGTCCCACTGGCGCGCAGTCCCATGTTTTCCGATCGCAGCGCATCTTGCGAGCCGCTTCCCGCGACTCGTATGGAGACACTTGCGCTCGCGATCCGCAAGGAATGGTTACATCATGAACTCGACGACATCACATAGCGTAGCCGGCGCCACCCAGATGGCCCGCCCCGCACCGACGACAAAATCGAAATCGGACGAATTCGTTCGCATCGAAAATGTCGTGAAGAAATTCGGCGACAGCACCGCTGTCGACAACGTCAATCTGAGCATTGCGAAGAACGAATTGTTCGCGCTGCTCGGCAGCTCCGGCTGCGGCAAGTCCACGCTCCTGCGCATGCTCGCAGGGCTCGAGTCGGTCACGTCCGGCCGCATTTTCGTCGACGGCGAAGACCTTGCCGCGATGCCACCGTACAAGCGGCCGGTCAACATGATGTTCCAGTCGTATGCGCTGTTCCCGCACATGAGCGTCGAAGCGAATATCGCCTTCGGCCTCAAGCAGGAAGGCACGCCGAAGAACGAGATCAAGGAGCGTGTTGCCGACGCGCTGCATCTCGTGCAGATGAGCAAATACGCGCAACGCAAGCCGCACCAGTTGTCCGGCGGACAGCAGCAGCGTGTGGCGCTGGCCCGCTCGCTCGTCAAGCGCCCCAAGCTGCTGCTGCTCGACGAACCAATGTCGGCGCTCGACAAGAAGATCCGTCAGAAGACCCAGCTCGAACTGGTGAACATCATCGAGAAGGTCGATGTGACCTGCGTGATGGTGACGCACGATCAGGAAGAAGCCATGACCATGGCCGGGCGCCTCGCCGTGATGAGCGAAGGCCGCATCGTGCAGATCGGCTCGCCCAGCCAGGTGTACGAGTTTCCGAATAGCCGCTTCTCGGCCGAGTTCATCGGCTCGACCAACCTGTTCGAAGGCACCGTGGTCGCGGATGAGCCGGACCATATCTTCGTGGAAAGCGAAGACCTCGAATCGCGCATCTACGTGAGCCACGGCATTACCGGCCCGCTCGGCATGCCGGTGGGAATCTCCGTGCGCCCGGAACGCGTGAAGGTCTCGCTCGACAAGCCCTCGACGCCGCACAACTGGGCGCGCGGCGTGGTGTCGGACGTCGCGTACATGGGCAGCTATTCGCTGTATCACGTGCGCCTGCCGAGCGGTAAGACGGTCGTGTCGAATCTCTCCAGCTCGCACCTCATGAGCGAAGGTGCGCCGTCCTATAACGACGACGTGTTCGTCTACTGGTCGCCGGCTAGCGGCGTGGTGCTGACGCAATGAGCAATCCCACTACCTCCTCCCCCGCGGTGCTCGGCGCGCCGTCCGGCAGCCGTCTGCTCGGCTCGCTGAAAAAACGCCTCTCGATACTGGTGCCGTCTGGCCGTACGACCGTGATCGGCGTGCCGTTCATGTGGCTCTTCGTGTTCTTCGCGTTGCCGTTCGTGCTGGTGCTGAAAATCAGCTTCGCCGATCTGCGCCTTGGCATTCCGCCGTACACGGATCTCGTGACGGTCAAGGACGGCATGGTGCACTTCGCCATGCAGCTCAGCCATTACGCCTTCCTGCTGCAGGACGATCTGTACGTTGCCACGTACATCAGCTCGCTGAAAATGGCCGGAGTCTCGACCTTCTTCTGCCTGTTGATCGGCTACCCGATTGCGTACTACATCGCCCGCTCGGAACCCACCAAGCGCAACCTGCTGATGATGGGCGTGATGCTGCCGTTCTGGACGTCGTTCCTGATCCGCGTCTATGCATGGATCGGCATTCTGAAGGACGACGGCCTGCTCAATCACACGCTGATGGCCATCGGCATGATTCATTCGCCGTTGCGCCTCTACCACACGGATATTGGCGTCTATATCGGCATGGTTTATTCGTACCTGCCGTTCATGGTGATGCCGCTGTATGCGCACCTGGTGAAGATGGATCTGACGCTGCTCGAAGCGGCCTACGACCTCGGTTGCAAACCGTGGACCGCGTTCACGCGCATCACCTTGCCGCTGTCCAAGAACGGCATTATCGCCGGCAGTCTGCTGGTGTTCATTCCGGCGGTCGGCGAGTACGTGATTCCTGAACTGCTGGGCGGCGCCGACACGCTGATGATCGGCCGCGTGATGTGGGATGAATTCTTCAATGATATGGACTGGCCGATGGCATCCGCTGTCACCGTCGCGATGGTTCTACTGCTGCTCGTGCCGATGGCCGTGTTCCAGTACTACCAGGTCAAGGAACTGGAAGGTGCGAAATGATCAAGCCTAATAGAACGCTTTCCAATAGCGTGCTGACGTTCGGATTTCTGTTTCTGTATATCCCGATCATCAGCCTGGTGGTGTATTCGTTCAACGAGTCGAAGCTCGTCACGGTCTGGTCCGGCTTCTCGCTCAAGTGGTATGGCGCGCTGCTGCAAGACGGGGAACTGCTCAGTGCAGCGTGGTTGTCGCTGAAAATCGGTCTGCTGACCGCGTGTGCATCGGTAGTGATCGGTACGTGGGCAGGCTTCGTGCTGGCCCGCTTCGGTCGCTTTCGCGGCTTCACGCTGTTCGCCGGCATGATCAACGCGCCGCTCGTGATTCCTGAAGTGATTCAGGGCATCTCGCTGCTGTTGCTGTTCGTCGCGCTCGAACAGATGCTCGGCTGGCCGAAGGGCCGTGGCCTCTTCACGATCTGGATCGGCCACGTGATGCTCTGCGTGTCGTACGTGGCGATCATCGTGCAATCGCGGGTGAAGGAGCTCAACAAGTCGCTCGAAGAAGCCGCACTCGATCTCGGCGCGACGCCCTTCAAGGTGTTCTTCCTGATCACGCTGCCGCTGATCTCGCAGGCCCTGATGTCCGGCTGGCTGCTGTCGTTCACGCTGTCGTTCGACGACCTCGTGCTTTCCGCGTTCCTGTCCGGTCCTGGTTCGACCACGCTGCCGCTCGTCGTGTTCTCGCGTGTGCGCCTCGGCCTGAATCCGGAAATGAACGCGCTCGCCACGATTTTCATCACCACGGTGACGATCGGCGTGATCGCAGTCAACCGCTGGATGCAAGTGCGTGAGCGCAAGCGCAACCGCGACATGCAGATGGCTTTCGCACTTGCCGAAGCCGCCGACCCCTTGCCGTCAGCACCACAACAAGCCGCCGTACGGAAGTCGCTCGATACGGCACGCGCATAAGAAGTCCTTTTGCAATACGACCAATAAGGAGAATTTGCATGAGAAAGAAGCTCATCTGTCTGTTGGTGGCGGGGAGTTTGCCAGGCTTTGCCATGGCAGACGCCACCAGCGACCAGATCAAGGCGCTACAGGCCCAGCTCAACGCACTGCAAAAGGAGGTGAAGCAGTTGCGTTCCGAGGTAGCGTCCAAGCCGAAGGCGGCGGCAGCAGCGACCGCGGCACCGGCTCCGGCTCCCGCTGTGGTGGCGGCGCCGGTCGACATCTCCTCGCCGGATTACGGCAAGGCGCAGGCGACGCTGACCAACGATCAGGTCGATTCGATGAAGCAGCAGATCGCCAATCAGCAGTTGAAGGTCGACTCGCTGGTGGATGCGGCGAACACAGGGCCGATCGCCGGCTTGTCGGTGACCGGTTATATCGACCCGACCTACTTGTATAACCGCGCGCAGAGCAGCTCGTCGTTCCTGTTCGCGAACCACGAAAATAGCTACAACTACTTCAACAGCACGTTCGGCGATCTGTACCTGGACATCAAGAAGACCTTCGGTGTCGGCCCGATGGCGCCGTCGGCCGAAATCACCTTGATGCCGAACCGCGGCAACGGTATTACGCTGCTTGCGAACGAGCATGGCAATATCGGCAACAACATCCTGAACACGGCGGTCATCAACGTGCCGTTGACGGCGACGACGACGCTCGTTGCCGGTTTGATTCCGAGCTTCGGCGGTTACGAAGTGCAGCAATCGAACCAGATGCTGACGCTGACGCACAACCTGCTGTATGACTTCTCGGATCCGGGCAGCTACATCGGTATCGGCGCGAACTATACGACGGGTAACTGGGCGTGGAAGTTCTTCCTCGGCAACGAGCAGTACCGCACGTACGGCGCGACGACGCAGGTCGGCACCAACGCGCTGGGCGATCCAATCACGACCAGCAACAAGATCCCGACCTTCACTTCGCGGGTCGACTACACCTGGTCGAGCGCACTGGATGTGGGCGGCTCGTTCAACATCGGCCGTCAGACTTTGCCTAGCGCGCAGGCACTCGATGCCAACGGCAACCCGATTCCGGGTTCGTTCGTCTACGGCGTAGGCGGCCAGTCGCCGAGCTCGGGCGGTACGTTCTTCTTCACCGAAGCCGACCTGACCTACACGCTCGCCGACGTGCAGTACAACGCCGAACTCGACTACGGCCAGCAGCAGAACGCCGCGTACAACGGCGGCCAGGCGCAGTGGTACGGCCTCTCGCTGCTCGCGCACCGCAAGTTCAGCATGCCGGTGGTGGGCCGTATGGGCGTGACGGCACGCTATGACCTGCTCGTCGACAGCAAGAACGGCGGCGGCGGCGGTGGCATCGCGCTGAATGGCAACGGCATGGATACGGCTGACGGCTTCGGCATCGGCGCAGACTGCTTCGCGAACTCGTCGAATCACGGCTTCGAGTGCAAGGGCGCCACCCGTCAGGACGTCGCACTCGACCTGTTGTTCTTCCCGACCCAGCAGATCACGGTCAAGGTGGAATATCGTCACGACTGGGCGAACAAACAGGTGTTCCTGAAGAACGACGGCTCGTACGGCAAGTCCAACGACCTGCTCGCGACGCAGTTCATCTACTCGTTCTAACACGACCCGCCTCATTGCGTGGCCCGGCTTCACTACGGGCCACGCGCCAAGGCCTCTTCTGCATGCTCTGCCTATGCTCCAATTCTCGAACCAGCCTCACGTCGCCTCGTATTACGCAGCAACCGCAAACGACACCACCCGCCACCCTCCCCTCGAAGAAACGCTCAACGTCGACGTCTGTGTGATCGGCGCGGGCCTCACCGGCATCTCGACCGCGTTGAACCTCGCCGAGCGCGGTCATTCGGTCGCGGTGCTCGAAGCATCGAAAGTCGGCTGGGCCGCGAGCGGCCGCAATGGTGGCCAGTTGATCGGCGGCTTTGCCTGCGATATCGACACATTCGCGAAGTTCATGCCCGCGGATGACGTGAAGCGTGTTTGGGACATGGGGCTCGAAACCCTGGATATCGTCAAGGAACGCGTCGCGAAGCATCAGATCGACTGCGACCTGACCATCGGTTACCTGACCGCGGCGAACAAGCCGCGCGATACAGACGCGCTCCAGAAATGGCGCGACGAAGCGCAACGGCGCTTCGGCTATGACCGCTTCAGCTATGTCGACGCCGATGGCGTCGGCGATTATGTTCAATCTCAACGCTACCTCGGTGGATTGTTCGATGCGGACAGCGGCCATCTGCATCCGCTGAATTACACACTCGGTCTGGCGCGCGCGGCACGCGAGGCCGGCGTACAGATTTTCGAAGACAGTTGCGTCACCGCGTTGCGCCAGGAAAACGGCCGGCATGTGGCCGAAACCGCGCGCGGCAAGGTCAATGCGCAATTCGTCGTGCTCGCCTGCAACACCTATCTCGGCCAACTCGCGCCGGATCTCGCCAGCAAGATCATGCCGGTGGGCACCTACGTGATCGCCACCGAACCGCTCGACCCCGATCGCGCGGAAGCGCTGATGCCGGCGAAAGCGGCCGTGTGCGACAGCCGCTTCGTGCTGGACTATTTCCGCCCTGCCCCGGACAATCGCTTGCTGTGGGGCGGCAAAGTCAGCTATTCGACGTTCGCGCCGCGCAACCTCGGTGAAGCGATGCGCCGCGATATGCTGAAGACTTTCCCGCAACTCGACGATGTCAAAATCGACTATGCGTGGGGCGGCTTCGTCGACATTACGATGAATCGCGCGCCGCATTTCGGCCGGCTATCGCCCACCGTATATTTCGCGCAGGGTTTCTCCGGCCACGGCGTGAACACCACCGGGCTCGCGGGCAAGCTGATCGCCGAAGCGATCGACGGTCAGGCCTCGCGCTTCGATCTGTTCGGCAAGATTCGTCACCGCGACTTCCCCGGCGGCGCTACACTGCGCACCCCTGCCCTCGTACTTGCGATGGCCTGGTATCGAATGAAGGACCTGCTTTGATGAATGCACCGACTCCTGGTTTCAACACCCTCGACCACCGCGCCGATGCGCTGATCGCCAACTCCTACTACGAGGCGAGCGCCGCGCGTCGGCCGGCTGACGATCCGATGCTCGACGGCACGCTGGAGGCCGACGTCTGCGTGATCGGCGCGGGCTTCTCCGGTTTGTCGGTGGCGTTGGAATGCCGGGCGCGCGGATTGTCGGTGGTTGTGCTCGATGCGCATCGTCCCGGTTGGGGCGCGTCGGGTCGCAACGGCGGCCAGACGTTGGTGGGATTCGCGAAAGACGAGATCATCGAACGGCAACTCGGACTCGACGGCGCACGCGCCGCGTGGGCGATGTCGGTGGAAGGCGTGGCTCTCGTGCGCGAGCGCATCGAACGCTACGGCATCGATTGCGATTTCACCTCCGGCTATCTCACGGTGGCCACCAAACCGAAGCGTGTGCCGGATTTGCGTTCGTGGATGGAATCGGCGTCGCAACGCTGGGGCTATACGAAACTCTCGTGGCTCGATACCGATGAAGTGCGTTCACGCGTCGCTTCGCAACGTTATCTGGCGGGCGTCTACGATCCGTTTTCCGGTCATCTGCATCCGCTCAAATACTGCCTCGGTCTCGCCGATGCGGCACGTCGTGAAGGTGCGCAACTGTTCGCGCATTCGCCGGTGATCGAAGTCGTGCGTGGTGCACGGCCCGTCGTGCGGACCGCTAATGGCGAGGTACGCTGCCGCTTCGTCGCGGCATGCGGCAATGCCACGATCGGCGACGTGTTGCCGGCGCCGGTGGCCGCACGCATCGCGCCGATCGCGTCCTATATCGTTGCGACGGAACCGCTCGGTCAGGCGCGCGCCGACGCACTGATCAAAGGACGCGAGGCGATTTGCGACAACAACTTCTTCCTCGATTACTTCCGTCTGTCGGCTGATCATCGCGTGCTGTTCGGTGGCCGCGCGAGTTCGACCGGCGCGTCGCCCGTGCAACTCGGCGAGGAAATCCGCAAGCGCATGATCAGCGTGTTCCCGCAGCTAGGCGATGTGCGAATCGACTATGCGTGGGGCGGTTTTGTCGACGTGACGCGCAATCGTGCACCCGATTTCGGCTCGATCGATCCGAACTACTTCTACGTACAGGGCTTTTCAGGTCACGGCGTGGCGTTGACCGGGATTGCTGGGCGCATGATTGCTAAAGCCATGGCCGGTGATACCGCAGCCTTCGATCTGTTCGCGCAGTTGCGGCATGCGCGCTTTCCGGGTGGGCCGGCATTGCGCGGGCCGGCGCTTGAACTCGGGATGATGTATCACCGGATTCTGGAGTTGTTCTAGGAAGATTTTCAGGCGCCGGTTGTTGTCCTCTCGTGGTCTAGCTGCGTAGAGCGCTCCACGCCACTTCAAACGTCGACTCGATGCCCTGGATATCTTCGAGTGTGAAATCGCGAACAATGAAGATCGCCGTCGTCTCTGATGCGCTGCCCGGCGCCAGCCTGCGCGGCGCCGCGAACGTCGTGCCAACGCTCTGCAAGAGAACTCGATCGGAAGACGACGCTCCCGCGACAATCGCCTTCATCCTCAACAGGCGCTCCCCCGTCGCGCCGGCAATGTTCTCGAGCCAGTCGAGCACATCCTGCCAGTCTGCCTGCGAAACGAACCGCGCTCGAAACACCTGCACGCGAGGGTGAATTAACGCTCGCGGTCTGAACACTTGCTCGTCGACGAGGGATGAGCCAGCGGCGAACACATCCCCGAAATCGCGAAACGCCTCCCGCGCGCGCGCCGAAAGCGAAAATTCGTCAATCACACGAGCGAGCGGATTCAGCGTTCGCGCGGTGTCTCCCGCAAGTGTCCGGAGGGACGGAATGACAATGTCGGTCTTGGTCAGTACGATCGTATGAGCGGCAACAAGCTGCGCCACCGCATCATCAGAGTCGCCATAGTCGGCAGGTGGACGACTGCAGTCGTAAGTGACAACAACATGAACGCGAAGCTTTAATTCCGCTAGCTGATTCAACGCGAGCATCACTTGCCCAGGCTTCGATAATCCACTGCATTCGAGCACTATTCGTTCAAACGGTGGCAGTAACAACTGCTCACGTGTGGCGGCCAGATCGCTAATCGTCGTCACCAGGTCGTCGGTCAACGAGCAGCATACGCACCCGTTGCTCAGCGTCGCCACCGTGGCGCCACGCGCGGATTCCGACAATACAGCCCCGTCAATGTTGACTGCGCCGACCTCGTTGACAATCACCGCTGTCGCCGTGTCAACGCTCGTGCCGTCTAGAAAGGCCTCAACGAGCGACGTCTTCCCGCTCCCAAGCAGGCCCGCGAGAATCACCAGTTGCGTCGGCGCACCCATCCCTTTCACTCCGCCCTGCTGTCGAATGGCCCCTCGCCATTCGGCCAGGTTGCCGCAACCATCACCCGGACATCCGCCAGCAATTCCGCAACGTCGAACACCATGCCGCCTTTGATCGTGAACCGCAACGCGCGCTGCTGCTCAAGAGCGCCACGCCCGTCGTTCAACCGCAGTGCACCCGTACCGTACAGCAACTTGAAATCGGACAATGGATTCTGGTCGTGCACAAGCAGGTCAGCACGACTACCGACTTCGAGCGTGCCGGTATCATGGTCGATGCCGAGCAGTTCCGCACCATGCAGCGTCGCTGCACGCAACACCTCCAGCGGTGAGAAGCCTGCCTCCTGCAAGAGTTCGAGCTCGCGCACGAAGCCGAAACCGTAGATCTGGAACATGAAACCCGAGTCGCTTCCAATACATACGCGACCGCCGCGATTCTTGTAGTCGTTGAGGAATGTCATCCAGATACGGAAGCTTTCGCGCCATTCAACCTCGTTCTTTACCGACCAGCGATAGAAATAGGCGCCATGACCGCCACGCTGCGGCTGGAAGTACTTCCATGTCGTGCTATCCGTGTAGGCTTCATGCCATTCGGCGCGGCGCGCGCGCATGAGATCGCGGTTGCTGTCGTAGACGTTCATTGTCGGCACGAACGTATGGCCAGCCTCGAGAAACGCAGCGAGCGCGTCGTCCCACTTGCGACTGCCTCGGCGCGCGGCCTGCAGGAATGTCTGTCCAGCCGTCGCGAAACGCAAATACTCGTCGTTATAGTTGTAGTTGTCGTCGATGTCCTGCAACGTACGGCCGTCGAACAACGCTTCGGGCAAGCCATACGAGTGCTCGGTGCTCGTCAGCCCCCACTGCGCTGTCCTCAGCGCATTCATCCGCCCCACGGACAATTGCGCGTGGTGACAGCATGTCCGCAAGCCGAGTTTTGCGCATTCGTCGAGCGCAGCCTGCATGATCGCCGGTGGGGCACCGAAGAACTTCACACCTTCAGCACCCTTGTCCCGCACCTGCCTGAGCCATTCACGGCCCTCGTCGGGGTTGTAGATCGTCTTCAGGTAGTCGTTGACAGCCGGGAAATAGACATAAGGATGCAGATGCGGCGCCGCAATCCGGTTCGCTTCCGACGCGTCTTCCTGCTCACGCGTCCACGCAAGTCCGTTCATGCAGCCAGCCTCGCGAACGGAGGTAACGCCGTGTGCGAGCCAGAGTTTGTAGACATAGTCCGCAGGCATCATCTCGCCACTTTCCGCATGGAACGGCGTGCCGATGTGTGCATGGCTGTCAATGAAGCCGGGGGTAAGGAACTTGCCGGCGCAGTCGATTTCGCGGTCCCCCTCGGCTGGCCGGCGAGTATCGTTGATCGGCAAACCAGGCACGCCGACCGCGGCGATCGTGACGATCCGGTCGCCCTCGATGACAATGTCGGCCGGTCCCCACGGCGGCGCACCCGTTCCGTCGATGACCATCGCGCCGCGCAGCACGAGCCGTCCGAACGGCCCTTCGCCGCGATCCCTCGTAGTCGACGGCCGGAGTTGCCCCAGTCCCTTGCGGCCGAAACCCGCGACCATCTCCTCGCCCACCTCGATCGCGGCCTTTGAGGGGTTCGTCATGTCACCTCCAGATATCTCGTCACGTGCCATGCGGCACGTGTGATGCGATTTCAGATAGCGCGGCGTGTGCCGACGTCAGAAAACTTTTGTGCCAGGTGCGACGTCACGCTCGGTTGTCAGATACGCGACGGCGCCTTCGGACCGCTCGACGCCGAGCATCAACACCTCAGACTTGAAGCCGGCGATCCGGCGCGTGCCGAGATTGACCGCGCAGACGACCGACCTCCCGACGAGCTGCTCCGGCTGGTACAACTCCGTATATTGCGCACTCGTCGTGCGCTCGCCCAGTTCGCCGAAATCAATCCAGAGCTTGTACGCCGGCTTCTTCGCTTCGTGGTTGAGTTCCACACGCACGACCTTGCCGACACGCAGGTCGACCTGATTGAACGCTTCATACGCACTGCCTTCACTCATCATCTCTCTCGATTAGTTTCCATTGCACACAAGTTCGATGCGATCATCATGGATCTGACGTAACGCGCGACCTCGCCGGTTTCAGACCAGACGACGCTGGAACCGGCTCGGTCGGCATGAGCTTCTCCGGCATCATTAATCCATACGTCGTCGTATCCAAGTTCGGTTGCCAGGCGGCGTGCGGCCACATGGTCCCCGGACCAGATCCATGCCGCCCGCCCCCTTCCGGTCGACGTCGCCATCTCGACCATCTCTTCTGTCTCGGCAAACCGCAGTACCGGCAGCAGCGGCCCCGCGTGTGCGTCCTCGACAATTCGCATGCCGGGCCGCACGTGATCAATCACGGTCGGCGCAAAGTACAAACCGCCCAGGCGCCTGCCCCCAATCACGACCCGCGCGCCGTCGCATACCGCGTCCTCAATCTGTTCGTCGATGATGTTCAAAGTCAGGCTGTCGACCAATGGCCCAACCTGGGTCCGCGCATCGAGCGAGTCACCGCAGCGCAATTCGGCCGTACGCACGACCACCGCGCGAACCAGATGCTCCGCAACACGCTCGTCGACATAGAGCCGGTTCGCGCTCGTACAATCCTGTCCCGCATTACGCAGAAACGTGACGGCGACGAGCGCATCCGCCGCGCGTTCGAGATCGGCATCCGCCAGCACGACGAACGGCATCTGGCCGTCTACTTCAAGCAACACGTCCTTGCATGCGTCAGCGCATTTGCGCGCCAGGTGCTGGCCAACATCTCGGCCTCCGATGAACGAAACCATGCCGATGCGTGCGTCGGCCATGAACTCATCAGCCGCGGTAACGGAGTCGTCTGTCGTCAACACTTGCAGCGTGCCAGTCGGGCCGCCGACGGCATCCCACAGGCTCGCCACTGTCAACGCGCTCAGCGGCGCGCGGGACGACGGCTTCAGGATCACGGGGCAACCTGCGGCGAGCGCAGGCGCGACCCGGCGCACCGTCGTCAGCACTGGTTGGCACCAGTTGGTGATCGCGGCTACCGGGCCAATAGGCCGCAACCGGTGCTCGAGCCTCCGCTCACCAAGGTGTTCCGTGACAGCCGCCACCTCCGTCAGCCTGCTCTGCTCGGCATAACACTCGATCGCGCGGATCGCGTCGCTGACCTCTCGCCGCGCCTCGCCGATCGGCTTGCCGGTCTCGAGTGTCACCGTCGTTGCGACGCGACCGGCGTCGTCGACGAGCCGTGCCGCCCATTTCCTCAGCAGAGTGCTGCGAACCCCGGAAGTGGTTTCACGCCATGGACTCGCGGCGCAACACGCCGCCTCGATCGCCAGTAGCGCCTGCTGTCTCCCGCATGCCGACACCTGTGCGATGACGAGTCCTGTAGCCGGGTTGACGACTGGAAATGTCGCCGGAATGCGATCGAGCACACCCGCCAGACGCGCATGCCATTGCGGGACGACCTCGTGGGCGTGCATCGCGTGCATCGTTCAAGCTGCGCGCTTCGCGGTAGTGACTGCGCGCCCGAACATAGCCAGCGCGTCTGTCACATCCTGCGCCGACGTCGTGAGCGGCGCGAGGAAACGGACAACGTTGCGTTCGACGCCGCACTTGATCAGCAGCAAGCCTTCGTCGCGCGCTGCATCGAGCACGCGCTGCACGAGTGCAGCCGCGGGAGTCTTCGTGCGTCGATCCGTCACGAACTCGACCGCCACCATCGAACCCGTCTGGCGAACTTCGCCCATCTCGTCGTGCGCCTCGGCGAGTACCAGGAGTCCTTCGCGGAGCTGCGCGCCGATCTCGCGGCTGCGTTCGATAACGTTCTCACGCTCGAACAGGTCGAGTACCGCGTTCGCCGCCGCGCAAGCGAGCGGATTGCCGCCATACGTACCGCCGAGCCCACCCGGCAGTGGGGCGTCGACCATGTCCGCCCGGCCGACGACGCCTGAAAGCGGCAGTCCCCCCGCGAGGCTCTTTGCGACCGTCACAAGGTCGGGCTGGATACCGGAATGTTGGAAACCGAACATCTGCCCGGTACGGCCGAAGCCCGTCTGGATCTCGTCCGCGATCAGCACGATCCCGTGACGCTGAGTAAGCGCGCGCAACGCCTGCATGAATTCCGGCGGCGCTGCGAGAAAACCACCGTCACCCTGCACCGGCTCGAGGATGATCGCCGCGACGCGCTCTGCGGCAATCTGCGTCGTGAAGATCTGCTCGAGCGCGGCAAGCGCGTCGTCCGACGACACGCCGTGGTACGCGTTCGGATACGGAGCGTGATAGACATCCGGCGCGAACGGCCCGAAGTTCTGTTTGTACGGGGCACTCATTCCGGTCAGCGTCATCCCCATCAGCGTACGGCCGTGGAAGCCACCGCGGAACGCGATGATGCCAGGCCGATTCGTGTAAGCACGTGCGATCTTGATCGCATTCTCGACAGCCTCAGCGCCCGTCGTGAAGAATGCCGACTTGTAACCCTGCCCGGGTGCAACAAGTTCTGACAGTCGCGCAGCAAGACGAACGTACGGCTCGTAAGCGACCACCTGAAAGCACACGTGGGAGAACGACTCCAGTTGCTGCTGGACGGCTGCGACGACCGCCGGGTGGTTGTGCCCGACGTTCAGGACACCAATGCCTCCGACGAAATCCAGATACTTCAGGCCGTCCTCGTCCCACAAGTACGAGCCGGTCGCACGCTGCGCAAAAATCGGATGCGCGGTCGCGACGCCGCGTGCCACATACGTTTGCCGCATCGCGGCCAGTTGGCTGGTCGTATTCAGTTCTCGACTGCTCATCAGGTTCACCTCCATAGAATGTCCCCATGGTAGGGAGCCAGAACGGCCGGGAATACCTACTTAAAATAGGAAAATCTGCGTATTCCTTCCCCTCTTTCAAAGATTCTTCTATCTTTCATGCGAAGGTAGGCTTCGTTTTTCCTCTCTCTGGTGGGTAGTTATGCGATTTGTGGCTAAGTCCAATGGCTGTGAACGGGTGCGCCGCGCTGCCCCGTCCCCCGGCTCGACGCCGTCGCAGATATTACAAATCAGGAGTGGTGGAAATGAATACCGTGCAACTGTCCGCAGGCTACGAAGAGGACCGCACTGCGCGACGACGCGCTATCGTCGCGACCGTGCTCGGCAACGGATTCGAATGGTTCGACTTCATGGTCTATGGCTTCTTCGCCATCATTATCGCGAAGCTGTTCTTTCCAACGGGCAACGAACTGACGTCGTTGATGCTGTCGGTTGCAACGTTCGGCGTCGGGTTTCTTGTGCGGCCGTTTGGCGGCATCCTGATCGGGATCTACGCGGATCGCGCCGGCCGGAAGGCCGCGCTTTCGCTGACAATTTTGCTGATGTGCGCCGGCACCGCGTTGATTGGCCTTGCGCCGACCTATTCGCAAATCGGCGTTGCAGCCCCCTGTCTCATCGTGCTGGCGCGGCTGCTGCAGGGCTTCTCCGCGGGCGGCGAGATGGGTACGGCAACGGCCTTCCTCACCGAGCACGCACCGCCTGGCAAGAAAGCGTACTACTCGAGCTGGATCCAGACGAGCATCGGCTTCGCGGTGCTGCTCGGCGCGTGCTTTGGCACCGGCATTACGCTTGGCCTGTCGGCGGCCGACGTCGAGAACTGGGGCTGGCGTATTCCCTTCCTCTGCGGCCTGCTGATCGGGCCGATAGGCTTTTTCATCCGGCGCAACCTCGAAGAAACGCCGGTGTTCCTGCAAACGACAGACAAGTCGAAGACACCGCTCGCGGATGTGCTGCGCGATTATCCGTGGCAAGCATTCGCCAGTTTCGCGATGGTCGTATTGTGGACTGTATGTATCTACGTGATTCTGTTCTACATGCCGACCTTCTCGGTCAGAGTGCTGAAGCTGCCGGCGTCCGCGTCATTCATCGCCGCAATGGTCGGTGGAGGCGTGATCACCGTGTGTTCGCCCATCACCGGTTGGTGGTCGGATCGAATCGGGCGGAAATGGCTGCTCGGGGGGGCGTCGGCCGCGATGCTCATCCTCGCATGGCCGCTGTTCGTGATGATTGTGTCGGCGCCGTCGCTTGCCACGCTGTGCGTATTCCAGGCTGTGTTCGGCGTGCTGATTGCGGTGTACACCGGCCCGATTCTCGCCGCGCTTTCCGAAACGTTCCCGGCCAAGGTGCTGTCGACCGGGCTGTCGGTCGCGTACAACCTCGCCGTGATGACGTTCGGCGGTTTCGCGTCGCTGATCCTGACCTGGCTGATCAGCAGAACCGGCACCGCGATGGCGCCCGCGTTCTACGTGATGTTCGCAGCCGCATTCAGCTTGCTCGGCGTGCTGTTCGGCTACCGCCAGCCGCGCGGCACCTGATCTTGCTAGACTTCGCGGCGCCCCGCCGCGTCGTTCCCGGGGAGCCGCGATGAAACTCGAGACCGCAATTCGCGAAACCGTGCTGCGGGACGCCCAAGTCGTCGCCGGCGGCAAGAATCTTCAGCGCGAGATCACCTGGGTGCATATGGTCGATCACCCGGACATTGCGAACTGGGTGAAATCGGGCGAGCTTCTACTATCGACGGGCTATAACTGGCCCGGAGACGAGACCGCTTCGCGCCAACTCGTCCGGGATCTGAGCGCGATCGGACTCGCCGGGGTCGTACTCGCAGTGCCGAATTTCCGCGAGCATTTCCCAACCGAGGCGCTCGAAGAAGCGAACCGCGTCGGGTTGCCTCTGCTGGAGTTGCCATGGGCGGTGCAGTTTAGCGATGTCACGCATGAGATCCTCGCGAAGATCATCAACTTCCAGGGCGCGATCATAGAACGCTCAGAGCAGTTGCACCGTGCGCTCACGAATGCAGCAGTGTCCGCGACGAGCCTGTCTGATATTGCGCGCGCATTGAGCAGTCTGCTCGGGCGAGCGGTGACTTTCACCGATCCTGCAGGCCATGTGCTCGGCAGTTCCATTAGCGACGTCGGCGCGCTGGCGGCTCTCGAGCCGCAGTTCCTCGACGCAACGCGTGTGGACCTCCCTTCCCATTACCGTGGGCCCGCGAATCGCCCGACAAAGCTTGCATTCGCAACGGCGGACGGCGACGCACAACGGCTCTGCCACCCGGTGCGTCTGCAGGACACGGTGGTCGCGCTCATTTGGCTCGATCTCGCCGACGACGAGACCGATGAGCTGGACGCACGCGCTATCGAGCACGCGAGTGTCGTGGCGGCGCTTCACATGATGCACCAGCGAGCGCTCGCACAGCAGGAAGACCGGCTCGGCTATGCGCTCGTCGCGAGCCTGCTCGACGGCGAATTCACCACGTCGGCGAGCGCCCTCGAACGGGCTCGCGTATTCGGCTGGAGCGAAGCCGCCCCGTATCGAATTGGACTCGTGCTGATTGACGAGCCGATCCCGTTGACGACCGAAGGACTCGAACGCCGCGAACGCTGGGTCAATGCACTGAAGCGCCAGTTGCGTGCGAAGGGAATGCCGGAATTGCTCGGAATCTGGCTGAACCAGATCCGGTTAATCTTGCCAGCAGACGCATCGGTGGCGGCACTTTGGGAAGCCGTAACCGACCGGCGCGCAGCGATGGCGGTGAGTCGCGTACACAGCGGCGTGAAAGGCATGGCCCTCGGCGCGAAGGACGTCGAGGCGCTAGTTCCGACGCTGCGGGCCGGCCGGCTGCATCACTTCGACGAGATCCTCTTCCCGCGCGCACTGATGGGCGAAGCGGACGCGCGCGATTTGCTAGTCGAGCGGCTCGTGCTGCCACTGGCGGAGAAGCGGCGCGGCGAACCGCTACTCGATACGCTCGGCACGCTTGCCGACGAGGGCTTCCAACTTGCGAACACAGCAAAGGCACTCGGCATCCACATTAGCACGCTGCGCTACCGTGTCGAGCGAATCGAGAGCACGCTCGGCGTATCGCTTGAGGATCCTCGTATTCGTTTTCAGTTGCAGTTCGCCATTGAGCTGTATCGGCTTCGCGAGGAATAGACGCTGATTTCATACATTGCGCAGGAAGATTTCAGGGCAACGCCACGCTTTAATACGGGAGATTGGCCAGTGTTCCAACCACGACCACTGCGCAGCTTCAGTCGTTATCTGTCAGCAACTTGTCGAGAGGCACTCCGTGCTTGACGAACGGCGAACGGATCACGATGTAACTGAAATACTTCTCGATGCCGAGATTGCGGTCGAGCAGGCGTTCAATCACTTCCTGGTAGTGACCGATGTCCTTGACGACGAACTTAAGCAGGTAGTCGTACCCACCGCTCACCAGGTGACATTCGGTAATCTCGTCGAAATCGCGCACGTTCGCTTCGAAGCGCACAAAATCCTCGCGCCGATGGTCATGCAGCATGATTTCCGTGAACACTGACACGATGCTGGTCACTTTCGCGACATTCACGTGAGCACCGTAGCCCGAAATCACACCGGCTGATTCAAGACGCTTGACGCGCTGCAGGCACGGGCTCGCAGAAAGGCCAACCGCGGCCGCGAGATTCGCGTTGGTGATGTTGCCGTTCCTCTGCAATTCGGCAAGGATCTTGATGTCGATCCGGTCGAGTTTTGGTCGGTTGCTCATATCGTTCTGTTCTCGAATCGGCGGGCGAACCGGCGTCCCCGCTACACGCGGGAAAGCTCCTCGTGATGTGCCTTGACGAACTGCGCCATGCTGGTGAACCTGAAATCGACAGACGGCTCCGCGAATGTGCGCATCGTCGCACCGAGCCCACGCTGCTCGAAGCGCCGATGAATCCAGCATGAACGAATGTCCAACCGGTTGGCTGGCTCATGATCGTGGTACATGCTGTCCGCGACGTGCAGGATTTCGTCCTTACGCACACCGAGTGTCGACAGCACGTCGAGCATATATTCAAAATTACGGCTCGACGGCTTGTAGCTTCCCACATCCTCAGCCGTGACGACAACGTCAAAGGGCACATGCAGCTTGGCGCGGCTGTATGTGAAATTCTCGTTATCCACGTTCGATATGATGACCAGCTTGAAGTACTTCTTCAAATACTGCAGCGTACTTGCCGAATCCGGGAAGGCGGGCCAATCGCGCACCGAACGACCATAAGCCTCCGCCTGCTCGCGCGTGTAGCTGACGCCCCACTCCTCCGCGAGCCGTTTGTAGACTACCTCGAGCAGCCGGTTGTACGGCATGTCGGGCGTCGCGTTCTGCTGATATGACTCGTGACGGGCGTGCGCTTCCAGCACCTGGTCGCGCGTCGATGGCGGGTCAAGCGATGAGACCAATGCTGACAGGCCCGCGACGATGCCCGATTCCCAGTCGATCAGGGTGCCGTAGCAGTCGAATGTCAGGGCCTTAAAATCCGTCAGCCGCATGAAGGGCTCCTTAACTGGGGTGTTCCGGCTTGCGCGGAACTCGCCGCGCCGGCACTGGCGCGGCAAATCAAACCGGCACAAGGGCCGGTAAATTTATCGACTACTTACTTCTGCAGCAGCGCTTCCTGGTGAGCCTTCGCGAATTCGGCCATGCTGTTGAAACGGAAGTTCACGGTGGGTTGCTCACCGGGGTTCATCGTCGCACCGAAACCGGTTTGCGAATGGCGGCGATAGATCCAGCACGATGCAAGCCCGAACGCGTTCGCGGGCTTGTGATCGTGGAACAGACTCTCGGCGGTGTGGAGGATCTTCTCCTTCCGGATACCGCGGGCGCCCAGCTTGTCCAGCATGTACTCGAAGTTTCGCGGCGACGGTTTATAGGAGCCGACGTCCTCTGCGGTGATGATCGCGTCGAATTCGACCTGAAGCTTCGCGTTGCTGTACGTGAAGCTGTCATTGTCGATGTTCGACAGGATGACCAGTTTGTAGTACTTCTTCAGATACTGCAGCGCGCTCGCCGAGTCCTCAAACGCCGGCCAATTGCGTACGGACTTGCCGTAGGCGAGGCACTCCTCGTACGTGAAAGGCACCTGCCATTCCTCGGCGAGTCGCTTGTACACGATCGGCAGCAGTTCCTGGTAACGCTTCGCCGGCGTGTAGGCCTGCTGCGACGACTCATGACGTGCGTGTGCTTCAAGAACCTGATCCCGCGTCAGCGGCGGGTTGACGCGTTCGAGCAGAGGACGCAACCCCTCGAAAATACCCGTTTCCCAGTCGATGAGCGTGCCGTAGCAATCGAAAGTCAGTGTATCGAAGTCGGTCAGTTTCACAGTAACTCCTCCTGTTGGTTGGTGAGCTAGACATAGTCTATTGGGCACGCTCAGCAACCGTTACTTATGTTGCCCACCGCATCGGCAATCTCTGTTGCTCGTCCGCACACCAGCAGCAGAATCTGCTGCTGGCTTCTGCCTGGCATGTTAGCAAAAGGCGATCGCTGGATACCTTACTGTGGGTACCCCCTGGTTGTCGGGGACCCGACACGAACCGGACCCTCGCGCCGCTCCTCCGCCGGAACCCGTCAATCGCTTATCCCGCCCGGTATCGCGGGATAACCCTATTGCCGGATCTGGTTCAACTTCCCGTCAGCAATCTTGTACAGCGTAACCGGCGCGTTAGCCCATTCTCCCGAAGCATCGAAGCGGACCGCCCCGACCAAGGTCGAGAACGCGTCTTTCTTCAACAAGGGGACAAACTTCTCGGGATCGGTTGAGTTAGCCCGCTTCATGGCATCGCTCACAAGTATGGTCGCCGAATAGAAGGCGGGCGAATAGATGTCAGGTTTGCTGCCAAACTCCTTGGTATAGCGAGCGGCGAATTCGGGCCCCTTCTCCAGTTGCTCCAGCGGCAAACCACCCTGGGCGCAATAGCCTCGCCCGTCAAGCGCTCCTCCGGCAAGCTTGGGAAGCTCGACAGAGCAGATTCCGTCACCGCCAAGAATCGGAACGGTCAGCGCAAGTTGACGGGATTGACGGCCGACAGTCGCTGCTTGAGCGTAGTAACCGCCATAAAAGATCACGTCAGGTTTCGTGGCTTTGATCTTGTTCAGGATCGCGGTGAAGTCAACTGACTTGTCCGTCGCGAACTCGCGAGTCGTAATCGACATCCCCAGTTTCTTCGCGGTCTCCACGAAGACGTCGGCCACACCGGCACCATAAGCCGTGCGATCGTCAATCACAGCGACTTTGTCAGCCTTGAGTTCTTTCCGGGCGAATTCCGCCATCCGGGCACCCATGACGTTATCGTTGGCCGCCAAGCGAAATACGTACGGAAGGCCAGCCGCCGTGACCGCTGGATTGGAGGCGGCCCCGGTAATCACTGGGATGCGCGCATTATTGTAAATTTGGTCGGCGGGAATCATCACACCAGAGTTGTAGTGGCCGATCACTGCCTTTACACCAGAATCCACAAGTTTTTGCGCAATTGACATTCCTGTCTTCGGGTCCGCCTGATCATCTTCCGAGATCAGTTCAAACTTAACGAGTTGTCCGTTGATCTTCAGATTTGATGCATTCAGATCGTCGATCGCCAACCTTACGCCGCGCTCATTGTCCTTCCCGAAGAGCGCCTGCGCCCCGGTAAGTGGGCCGGCCACGCCGATCTTAACCACCTCGGCGTGAGCAACGATAGCGGAAAAAAACACGGCCAATGCAAATGCGGAATTGAATTGCGTTTTCATTTGTTACCTCATGGATGGGAAACTGGCTCGTGCGTCTCATTCGATGGTGAAGTCGACACGACATCGTCCAGCGATTCCGAGCATAGGCAGCCAAATTCGACGAACCATCCTGCTCAACGTACGAAAACGCAAGGCTCTTTCACTGCTATTTACGTTAATGTCCACCGGTAGGCCTATGCACGAAGATTCGTGCACCCGGATGAACCGGACCGGTTCTATCTCCCGTGCGCGCAACGCAGTGCTCGATAGGCAGAGGCTCATGGGGCTGTTGCATCTGCCGAAGCAACGGGCAACCGCCGTACTCGTCAGTTCCGCCAAGCCATCTCGCGAATGTCGATGGAGGGCTTTCGTCCCGCAACGAGGTCAGCCGTTATCCGGCCGCTGCCGCATGCCATTGTCCAACCCATGGACCCCTGCCCCGTGTTGAGAATCAGGTTCTGGTATTTCGCCGAGCCGAATCGGGTATTGCCGTCGGGCGTAGCGGGTCTCAATCCGGCCCAGTATTTCGCCTTTGAATAATTTCCGATGGTCGGATACAGACTTATCGCGGCCTGAGTCATATGCCGGAAATCGCTCTCCGCATGCGATGTGTCGTAGCCGACAAATTGCGCCGTCGCGGTGAGCCGAAGCTTGTCGCCGAGACAGGAGAACGCCAGGAGGTTGTCCTCATCGAGTCCGCCAATCACGGGCGCCTGGTCCAGATTCTCGATAGGGACGGTCATGGAGTAGCCCTTCACTGGAAAGACGTCCAGCTTGATACCATGAGGTCTGAGCAAAAGCGGAGAGTAGGAACCCATTGCAACGACGAACGTTTCCGCCTCGATCGGGCCGCGAGACGTTTCGACTGAAACGACGCGATCGCTCGCCACGTTGAGACCTTTAACGTCGGTGTTATAGAGAAATTTGACGCCCCGTCCCTCAAGTACCTTCGCCAGTTCGACCGTGAACAGTCTGGCGTCCCCAGTGCCATCGCTGGGAACGTAGACTGCGCCGACGAACTCGTTCTTGACCGGTTCGAGCGACGGCTCGATAGCTGCGACCTCCGTCGGATTGACTATCCTGATCGGAAGCCCGTTGTTTTCGAGTACGCGCATTTGCTCGACACCGTGCTTCATCGTCGACTCATTGCGATAGATGTACAGCAGTCCCCGATCGGTATGGTGGAACTGCAGCTTCGCGTCGTCGACGACTTCGCCCATAAGCGACTGCGAATAGGACGCGAGTCTCAGGCGCGACGCAGCGTGACGGTCGGCGCGGCTACGTGGACATTCAAGCAGGAACTTGAAAAGCCACGCCCACATGCGCGGCGAAAACTTGAGGCTCAATCGCAACGCCTGGTCATCACGTATGAGGGATTTGAGCAGAATCCCCGGCGCTGCGGGGGAAGCCCACGGATACGAGTGTCCGAGGCAAATGAGACTACCGTTCGCATGGCTGGTTTCGTTCGCCGCTACAGGCTGCCGGTCGACCACCGTGACGTCGAAGCCGTCCTTATTCAAATAGTAGGCGGCGAGTACGCCCGAGAGTCCCGCTCCTAGTACAACGACTTTCATCAGTTTCTTCCACGTAGTTTGCAGGCGAACAGCGACACCAGTTGTAGTGAAGCCTCGGTCGTCCAGGAATGGTGTTCCCACAATCGACTTTGCCGTGGCGTGAATAGTGAAGTGCTCAGCCACCGCTGACTTGATCGTAGCGAGGTGGCGCGGCAAAAAGTATCGAAATTGCGTGGTATATCGCTAGAAAATACCGGACAAGTCCAGCTCAGTTAGACAGGGGGCGGCCGAGCCAATCCACAACAGAAAATGCTGCAAATAGGGCAAATTTAGCGCGGCCTGCGCCACAAAGGTCCTGATCTCGGTATTGGCTTCTGTGCAAGTCCAATACACTGAAACTCGCCTCTCGAAACCGCACACGGCCCGCCAAACCTTTAACGCGGCGATGCACTCCGTCGACATACCGGGTCGAAATATCAACGGACCTGATGAAGACCATCGTGAGCGTTTGCACAGAGGAAAAAAGAGGTGCGGAGGCAATGGCGCTCCCCGTCTTCAGTGCTGTGTGTAAGCGACACGCACGATGTCAACTTGAGAGGACACGATGACGATTCAACGAACGGAAACATCCAGGCGCATGAGCCAGGCTGTACGCGCGGGCAATACGATTTATATCGCGGGCCAATTGGCGTACGACAATCAGTTCGCCGATGCGAAGACCCAGACGACGGAGATTCTGGATCGCATCGACCGGCTGCTCGCGGTCCACGGCGCGAACCGGGAAAATCTGGTGTCTGCGACCGTATGGCTCAGCGATATTCGCTATTTCCACGAGATCAACGAGGTCTGGGATGCATGGGTTCCTGAAGGCCATGCACCGGGCCGCGCCTGTATTGAATCGAAGATCGCCTTCGATGGTTACAAGATTGAAATCCAGGCAATAGCCTATCTGTCATCCGACGCGTGATCGCAATGGCGAGGGCAACGGCAGGTACTCGCAGTTGCGCCGATAGATCACCGCAATCATTCGAAAGCGGGACAACCAACAGCGATGAGAACGATTTTCGTAGACTGCACCCCGGAGCTGCATGAAGTGATCTCCCGACGACGCCTGCCGGTTCCCGCGGGTCTGGACATTCACGTGGGCAGTCCTGATGGCGAAGAGATGCTGCAGTTGTGCCAAGGTGCAGATGTGGTCCTGGTCGAACATAGTTTCGTTCCAGATGCCCTGTTTCGTGAAAACGCCGGGCTTCGCGAAATTGTGTTCATGGGTACGGGAGCGAGTTCATACATTAACCTGACGGCCGCAGAAAGTGCTGACGTTCCTGTGTCGACCGTCTCGCGCTATGGTGACCGGGCCGTGGCCGAACATACAGTCGCCCTGATGTTTGCGGGGGCAAGACAGATTGCCAGAATGGATCGCGACGTGCGCGGTGGAATCTGGATGCCATTGTCAGGCCAGCAGCTCGAGGGGCGCAAGCTTGCGGTGCTTGGTCTCGGTGGCGTAGGGACAGCCGTGGCCGAACTTGGGCAAGCACTTGGTATGGATGTGCACGGATGGAGTGCTACTCCCCGTTCAGCTCCCTTCTTTGAACCCGATCTACGCAAAGCGCTTCAAACGGCGGACGTGGTCTCCATCCATCTGGCTCTTACGAAGGAAACGCAGGGATTGTTGACTGAGGAATTGTTGCAGCTTCCCAGGAGAGGATTTCTGCTCGTTAACACCGCTCGTGCGGCACTGATCGACAGGAAAGCGATGATCGCGGCACTTGACTCCGGGCAAATGGGCCACGCCGCTCTGGACGTATTTGACGCAGAGCCATTGCCACGCGACGACACGCTTACAGGACGATCCAACACAACCCTGACGTCACACGCAGCATATATGACGGAGGACGCATATTGTTCGTTGTGGAGTAAGGCGCTCGATCATTTAAGGCGTATCGCCGCAGCCGGTTAGGCTTGAAGGAGGGGTGACCTTCCTCGAATCTTGCACACACGGAGATGAGACCAGCCGTGGCATCGTCACCTTGCGAGTCGTTGAAATGAGTCAGTTTGAAAAAATCGTCTACGTATGCCGAGTGAGCGGTCAGCGCTTGCATGTTCGACATGATGGCAACGCGTTGTGGATGCCCCTCGGCGACGCAGCGCGGCTCCTTGGCAAGAGGCCCGCGCAACTCGCAAAGTCGCTAAAGTATTTGCGGCTCAATCGCGAAATTGACGAGGCCGCCGATATCAAGGAAACGAACTCCGAACCAGCGACAGCCGATCTGTTACTCAATCACCGTGCAGTGATCTCGCTTGGGTATCACCTGAATTTCGGGCGCGTTGCTCCCTTCAGGGACTGGTGTTCCGAAACGTTGCAGGCACGTCAGCGGATTCTGGCGTTGTTCTAGCTCACCGGCGCTGCGGCCCGAACATACGCGACAACGCACGCGCGAGCTCCTTAACAGCGGCATCAGCCGTCGGACGGTGCAGCAGCGCGATATCCATGGTTTCGATCGAAGGCAGCCCGCTCTTCGGTGTCAGCACGGCGTGATCCGCCAACACTGCGCGCGCGGGCAGCAGACTGATGCCGAGACCATCGGCAACGGCCGCCTGGATTCCGCTCAAACTGGAACTGATAAAGCTCATCCGCCAGCGGCGCCCGAGCCCTTCGATCGCGTTGGTCATGTCGTCACGGTATAACCCGCGCGGCGGAAACGCGACGATCGGAATCGGATCAAGCTGGATCGAAGGGTTCTTCGCACTGTCGATCCACCTCAATTGCTCCGGCCAGCACGCAACGGCTTCACGGCTGTTGCGCCGCTGCTTCACGAGAATCAGATCGAGATCGCCGCGATCGTAGCTATTGCTCAGGTCGCGGCTCAATCCGCTGGTCACTTCCAGCTTGACCTGCGGATGCTTGCGGTTGAACGCGGCAAGCATATGGGTTGTCGGACCGCCGACGAAATCTTCCGGCACGCCCAGCCGGACAGTCAGCCCCACCGTCGCGCCCGACAGCGCTTCAATCATTTCATCGTTGAGAGCAAGCATGCGGCGCGCGTAGGCCAGCAAGGTTTCGCCGGCATCGGTCGGACTCACGTCGCGACTGCCCCGCTCGAGTAGCTTGTGCCCCGCCATGTCCTCGAGACGCCGCACCTTCTGGCTAATGGTGGACTGCGTGGAATGAAGCCGTGCGGAAGCCGCAGTAAAGGTGCCGCAATCGGCCACCATGACGATGGCCTTCAGCAGATCCAGATCGAATAGCGGTGTACGCGCTTTGGCGTTGGGTTTCATCGAGCCTCGCAGCGCCTGACAATGGCATATGTCTAATCAATGGTATCCAATTTCCAACTAACATGCATTTGAACATTTAATTTTCGAATGCCGGGTGAGATGGATAACATCAAGCCATTCCTCGGCAGCCGCGACGAAGCGGCGCGCGGGCCCGTATCGCCACTTCCGTCGAATCGGCATGACCACCATGACTCGCTCTCTTCTTCTCTCCAACGTCCGGCTGGCCGACGGCCAACCGGTTTCCGTAGGCATCGCCGACGGCCGCATCGCGGCGCTCGGCCCGCATGTCGAAGCGCGCCCTGGCGCGCTGGCCGAAGACGGCGGCGGCGCGTTGCTGCTGCCGGGTTTCGTCGAAGGGCACACGCACATCGACAAAAGCCACTGGGGCCGCGCGTGGTATCGCAACGAGGTCGGACCCGCACTAACCGACCGGATCAGCAACGAGCGCGAATGGCGTAAGACATCGGGACACGATGCGGCCAGCCAGTCGCTCGCTCTGGCGCGCGCATTCGTGCAGGCAGGCACGACGCGCCTGCGTACCCATGTCGACGTGGATACCGACGCCGGGCTGCGTTATATCGAAGGCGTGCTCAGCACGCGGCAAACGATGCGCGATGTGCTGGACATGCAGATCGTCGCGTTTCCCCAGTCAGGCATGTTGATCCGTCCCGGCACGGTCGAATTGCTCGGCAGCGCGCTCGACGCAGGCGCCGACGTACTCGGCGCACTCGATCCTGCCTTGATCGACGGCGATCCCGTCGCGTCGCTGAACGCGACCTTTGAGCTGGCGGAGCGCTACCGCAAGCCGATCGATATCCATCTGCACGAACCCGGTGAGGTCGGCGCATTCACGCTGAAACTGCTGCTCGATCGCGTCGAGGCGATGGGCATGCAGGGTCAGGTGGTCGTCAGCCACGCATTCTGCCTCGGCGCACTACCGGAACGTGAGCGTGACGCGCTGCTCGAACGGATCGCGCATCTGCGCGTGGCGCTTCTCACCAGCGCGCCGCCGTCTCGCCCCGTTCCGCCGCTCAAGGTTTGCAGGAACAAAGGCATCACGATCTTCGGCGGCAACGATGGTATTCGCGACACCTGGTCGCCGTATGGCGTGCCGGACATGCTTGAGCGCGCGATGCTGATCGGCATGCGCTACGACTTGCGGCGCGATGACGACCTCGCGATTGCCTTCGACTGCGTGAGCGACGCTGCCGCTCGAGGTTGCGGTTTTGCCGACTATGGCCTGCGTGTCGGCGCACGCGCGGACCTCGTGCTGGTCGATGCGGAATGCGTCGCGCATGCCGTGGTTGCCCGGCCCAGGCGCCGCCTGGTTATCGCGAACGGACGCATCGTTGCGCGCGACGGCGAGCTGATTGACGCACTCAGTCAACCAAGCCCTGTCCGGCCGTCGTGACCTTGAACAGCAAACGGGACGAATCGCCCCAGAATTGCCCGCTTCGAACAATGGCCCGATCAGCCCGCGCCGCAGCAACGGCAGCGGCGGCGTTCGGCGCTTTCACAACGACGAAGGTCGCCTCATTGCCGACCTTCAGTCCGTAGCTGCTTTTCTCCAGCACGGCCGCGCCCGCTTCCGTCGCCATGTGGAGCGCAACGCGCAGTTCTTCATCGGTATAAAAACCGGAGCGATAACCAACCAGCATGGCTCGTTGCAACATGTCGCCGTTGCCATATGGCCACCACGCGTCCTGAATGTTGTCGTTACCGGCGAACACGCGCACACCGGCTGCGCGGAGTTGCAGGATCGGCGGGAACGCGCGGTCGCCCGGCGCATTCGTCATGATCGATACCCCGGCTTCCGCAAGCGCGGCGGCGACACGATCCACCACCTCGGGCGCGACGTCGCCGAGCCCGTAGGCGTGGCTCACCGATACACGGCCGTTCAACCCCGATGCATGGGTACGCGCGGCAATGCGGTGCAGTTGATCGATCCCCTGCTGCCCCGGTTCATGGAGATGAATATCGATCTTCACGCCGCGCTTTTCAGCAATGCCGAAGACAATATCGAGTTGGCCATCGGCGTCGCCATCCAGCGTTGTCGGATCGATTCCGCCCACCACTTGCGCGCCTTCACGGGCGGCTGCATCGAGCACCTCCGCCGTGCCCGGACACGACACGACGCCCGCCTGCGGGAACGCAACGAGTTCGATATCCACCACACCGAGCCATTTTTCGCGTGCTTCCATCACGGCATGCAGGTTGGTCAGACCCGTCGTCGCGTCGACGTCGACATGACTGCGCATCGCAATGGTGCCGTACGACGCGGCCTGGCGGATCAGCGCATCGGCGCGCTCGACGATAGGCGCGGCGCTTGCCAGTTCCTGCTTTTCGATAGCGAGACGCTCACGCAGGCTCGCGACATGACGATGAGGACGCCAGCGATCGCCAACGAAGCTTTTATCGAGGTGAATATGTCCATCGACGAAACCGGGCAACAGTAGGCGCCCTTCCAGATCGACGACCTCCGCGCCGTCGATCCCGGGACGTTCCGGACCGATGGCGACAAAGCGCCCCTCACGCACGGCGAGGTTGAGCGGGTTGCCGTCGGCGTCTACGGCATTGACGAATACGCGGTCGAACATGGTTCTGGCCTCTGCAAATCAGGACTCAAGGACTCATTTAGCACGCCCTGATCGGGTTGCGTTCGTTGCGCCGCATGGTCCTGCGTGGAATGGATCGTTGAACCATATCGGAGCGCCGACATATCCACAAATTAAATGTTGGAATGGCCCGTATTCACTTTCTGGATAGATTGGCATGCTGCGCGGCCGCTACGGCACTTTGGTTGCACCAATGGCGCCGAACTTCAATATCGTGCCGGCCGTGCTGCTGGAACTGAAGGGCCAGAATGACCTGATCAAGGCGCGGCGACCGGCTGCTTTACTATTCTCGGTCGTCAATATCATACTGTCGTACCTATCTGTATTCCGCTTTTGAGGAGGCGCCGATGATTGTCCAACTCACGCCCGAATTCGCGTCCAAATTCGCCAATCTTGCGCTCGCCCACCTCACGCGCGAGTATCCGAACAAGCTGACCCACTCGCTCGCCGGTCCGCAAGACGTGCAAGGTCCGCGCGCATTGCATCCGATTTTTTACGGCAGCTACGACTGGCATTCAAGCGTACACGGCTACTGGCTGATCCTGCATCTGCTCGACCGCTTTCCCGATCTGCCTGAAGCAGCGCGCATCGTCGCGGTGGTCGACGAGCATTTCACCGAAGCGAATGTGGCCGGTGAGCTGGCGTATCTCGACCTGCCGCACAATCGCGGTTTCGAGCGCCCGTATGGGTGGGCATGGTTGCTCGCGCTGAGCGCGCAACTTCATTCGCTGAAGCTGTCGGAGGCCGCACGCTGGTCCAAGGTCTTTGCGCCGCTTACGGAGACTTTTGTCGGCCGCTTCGAGGAATTTCTGCCGAAAGCGACCTACCCGCTGCGCGTCGGCACGCACTTCAACATGGCATTCGCGCTGGCGCTCACGCTAGATTTCGCGCGGCAGACTTCGCGTGAATCGCTCGAGGCGCTGCTGGTGAATACGGCAGAGCGCTGGTTCCTGAACGATGTCGCCTGTCAGGCATGGGAGCCCGCCGGCGACGAGTTTTTGTCGCCTTCCCTGATGGAAGCGGAATTGATGCGGCGCGTGTTGCCGCCCGCGCAATTCGTCGAATGGTTCAGGCGCTTTCTGCCCGATCTCGGCGCGAAGAAGCCCGCCACGCTGTTCGAACCCGTCACCGTGACCGACCGTACCGATGGCAAGATCGCCCACCTGGATGGTCTGAATCTGAGCCGCGCATGGTGCCAGCGGTCGCTGGCGCGCGCACTGCCCGCCGGCGACGTGCGCCGGACGGCATTGTTCGATTCGGCCGAGCAGCATCTTCAGAGCGCCCTGCCGCATGTGGCGGGCGACTATATGGGCGAACACTGGCTGGGCACGTTCGCCACGCTCGCGTTGGAAGCGTGAGCGGTGGCCCGACGGGGCCCGCATTGAAGGCAAAAACGGCGCTGCAAGCGTGAAACGGTTTGGGCCAACTACCGATTCGCGCCGCGAGCGCCGTTTTCTTTTGCCGCGGGATTCAGCAGCCGTTCAGAAGCCACCTGGTGCGGCCCAGCCGCTGGACCCGCCGGCTTGAGGCATTACTGGCCGGTCAGCTTTTTAGGCTTCGGCGGTGCCTGAACCTTGTTGTACTGAAACTCGGGCGTCGCCTTCAAGGCGTCCTTGGTCGCGCCGGCCAGATAGAAATTCCCCCCGCGAATATCCAGCGCAGCGATCGGCACCGCTACGTCATGCGATGCCACGCCGAGAAATCCGCCGGCGGCGACGATGGCAGCGGACAGCGAGCCGTCTGGCGCGATCACCAGATCGCGGATCGAACCGATCTTCTCGTTCTGATCGTTGTAGACGGCTTTGCCAAGAATGCTCTTCTTCACGCTCCAGCCGCTCAGCAGCGCATTGGACTGCTCGACCGTGACGCTCAAGGGTTGTGTGCCGGCGACTTGCGCCTGCGCACCAAAGCTGGTTGCAGCTACCGCGACCACGACAACAAGTTTGCTCAACGTCATATCGCTCACTCCGTTCTTAGTAGACTTGACCGGCGCATGGCCTGCGCCGAAGGAATCGCTGCAAAACGATGATACAGACTACGCCGCGCGTCTGCATCCAGACGTGCCATGCGGACGAACCCAGTCCCCTTCGCTGCCACGGAAACCGCGGGGGCACGGCCCAAAGCGCATAACGGTAAAATCGAGCCAGGCGATGACGCCCGTTTAGAGGTGGAAGTTTGACTGAGCTTGAACAGGGTTTCATTTTGACCCGACACTGGCGGGATACCCCCGCCGGCACGGAGGTGGATTTCTGGCTGGCAACAGACGGCGGGCCCCGTCACGTGCGCCTGCGTCCTCAGCCTTCGGTGGCATTTATTCCGGCTGACCACCGCGAGCGAGCGGAAACCATCCTGCGCCGCGAGGCGCCGCTCGATCTGCGTCCGCTCGAACTGTGCGACTTCCAGCAGCGGCCGGTGATGGGGCTTTACTGCCCGCAGTACCGTCAATTGACGGGCTTCGAGAAACGCCTGAAACAAGGCGGCGTCGATGTGTACGAGGCCGACATCTTCCCGCCCGAGCGCTACATGATGGAGCGCTTCATTACCGCGCCGGTGTGGTTCGCCGGCGACGCGCAGCATGGCGGTCCGCTTCTGAACGGCGAATTGAAGCCCGCCACGAACTACCGCCCGTCATTGAAGCTGGTGTCGCTCGATATCGAAACCAGCGCGCACGCCGAACTCTATTCGATCGCGCTCGAAGGTTGCGGGCAGCGCCAGGTCTATATGCTGGGGCCGCCGAACGGCGACGCCAGCGGTGTCGACTTCGACCTCGAATACTGCGAAACCCGCGCACAGTTGCTCGAAAAACTGAACGCGTGGTTAGAACGGCACGACCCCGACGCGATCATCGGCTGGAACCTCGTGCAGTTCGATTTGCGTGTGCTGCAGCAGCACGCCGAACAATATCGCGTGCCGCTACGGCTCGGCCGCGGCGGTGCGGTCATGGAATGGCGTGAGCACGGCCACAAACAGAACCATTTCTTCGCGGGCGCCGCCGGAAGATTGATCATCGACGGTATCGAAGCGTTGCGCTCCGCAACGTGGAGTTTCCCTTCGTTCAGCCTCGAATATGTCTCGCGCACGGTGTTGGGCGAAGGTAAGTCGATCGACAATCCGTATCAGCGCATGGATGAAATCCAGCGTCGCTTCGATGCGGACAAGCCCGCGCTCGCGCAGTACAACCTGAAAGACTGCGAGCTGGTCACGCGTATCTTTGCGAAGACCGAGTTGCTGCCGTTTCTGCTGGAACGCGCGACGGTCACCGGCCTGCCTGCGGATCGCAGCGGCGGATCGGTCGCGGCGTTCACGCATCTGTATATGCCGCGGATGCATCGGCAAGGCTACGTCGCGCCGAATCTCGGTGACGTGGCCGGCGCCGCGAGCCCTGGTGGTTTCGTGATGGATTCACGGCCTGGCCTCTACGACTCGGTCCTGGTGCTCGACTACAAGAGCCTGTACCCGTCGATCATCCGCACGTTTCTGATCGATCCGGTGGGTCTCGTCGAAGGCATGCTCAATCCCGGCGACGATCAATCAGTGCCGGGTTTTCTCGGTGCACGCTTCTCGCGCACCCGCCATTGTTTGCCGTCGATTGTCGGCCAGGTGTGGCAGGGGCGCGAAACCGCCAAGCGTGAGTACAACAAGCCGCTTTCGCAAGCGTTGAAGATCATCATGAACGCCTTTTACGGCGTGCTCGGATCCACCGGCTGCCGGTTCTTCGATCCGCGCCTTGCATCGTCGATCACCATGCGCGGCCATGAAATCATGCACACCACGCGTGAGCTCATTCAGGCGCAAGGCTACGAGGTCATTTACGGCGACACGGATTCGACCTTCGTGTGGCTGAAGCACGCGCATAGCGAGGAAGACGCGAGTCGCATCGGCCAAGCGCTTGTCGAGCATATCAACGCGCGGTGGCGGCAGAATCTGCAGGAGCGTTTTGGACTCGAGAGCGCACTCGAGTTGCAATTCGAGCGGCACTACAAGCGCTTCTTCATGCCGACGATTCGCGGCGCCGAAGAAGGCAGCAAGAAACGCTATGCCGGGCTGACTGTTTTGCCGGACGGCAGCGAGGACATCGTCTACAAGGGACTCGAAACGGTGCGGACCGATTGGACGCCGCTCGCTCAGCAGTTTCAGCAGGAGCTCTATCGGCGAATCTTCAAACAATTGCCGTATCAGGACTATGTGCGCGACTACGTGCGCGATACGCTGGCAGGAAAACTCGACGATCAACTCGTGTACCGCAAGCGGCTACGCCGCTCGCTCGGCGACTACGAGCGCAACGTGCCGCCGCATGTGCGCGCGGCGCGTGTGGCCGACGAGTTCAACCGGCGACAGGGGCGCCCGCTGCAATACCAGGACGGCGGCTGGATCAGCTATGTGATGACAACCGCCGGACCGGAACCGCTCGAAACGTTGCGCTCGGCGATCGACTACGAACACTATCTGACACGGCAGTTGCAACCGGTCGCCGACGCGATCCTGCCGCTATTGCGGGACGACTTTACGACCTTGATGTCCGGGCAGAAACAGTTGTTCTGACGGGTGGTCACGATGTCGATCAACTTGTTGTCCATAAAACGAATGATTTAAATGCGATCGTTCAGATCGAGCCAAACCCGACCTTCCACTGACCCGCGCTGCGAATAGAATGTAAACGGCGCTAACCCAACGCGCTTCCGATCAAGTGGAGAGGATCATCATGAAAGTCACTGCGTTTTGTGCGGTCGTGGTTTTAAGCATGTCCTTTTTTACTCCGGCTTCTGCCAGCGAGCATATGCATGTCAATCACGACCACGAACACACCCGCTATCAACCGTCCAGCGCGAACCAGGCCGGCGCGGATCAGAATACAGCGGCTCAGGCGCCACAAGACAACAATCAGACCGTGCCGGGCAGCAAGTAAGCGCGATAGGCGGGTGGCTCGCTTTAGCGTGCGTAGCGAAGCAGGAAATCCCGTAACGGCGGATTCACGATCTCGGCATGCGTTAAATTCGGCGTGTGCCCCGCCCGGTCGACCAATATAAGATCCTTGCAGTTCGGCAACCGGGCGGCGAGCGCCTCTGCGCAGTCAGGGCTGATGGCGGCATCGTCGCGTCCATGAAATACGATCGACGTATGGGTAATCTCGCCAAGGCGCGGCGTGATGTCGTCCCTCGAGACAAGGGCATTGACGGGATGTTCGAAGTGATCCGAACCAGCGTTCATCCATTTCTGGATCCATACCGATGCCGCGTACTCGGGACCGAACAGAAACGCCGACAGATTCTGTGCGACGTTCTTCGCGCCATTACGTGCCCATTCCGCCTTCAGTTCCTCGAAAGACTGCTGGACCGCTTCGGAGTCGACATCACTTCTTGTCGATATCAGGGCGATCGCCCGAAAGCGGTCCGGTTCCAGCAACGCCGCACGCATTGATATGAATCCGCCCTGAGACATGCCGACAAGCGATGCCGAGGCAACCTCCAGATGATCGAGCAAGGCAATGAGATCCTGCGCGGAGTCCCAATAGCTAAAGGCCCGGGTCGTGGCTCCGGTTGCACCGAAACCTCGCTGGTCCCAAACGACGCAACGGAATTCATTCGCCAGCTCCGCAATGTTCGACTGGAACATATCGCCGTCCATCAGGAAGCCATGGCTGAATACAACGACAGGCGCCCCCGCAGGGCCGAACTCATCGTATGCGAAGCGTATCCCTTCTCGTTCAAAAAACGGCATGCCTATCCCTACTTTCGAATAACACGGTGGAATCAATATAAGCTGACCTTCACCGGAACACCTGACCGAAAGTACCGATTGCTTGCCAAATCGTCCTGACTTTCTGAAATCCGCTCTGAAATTCTCACTGAAACCACCACGCATGTCGGAGCACGTTTCTACCCATTGACTGCACTCCTTACTTTTGATTAAGTGACGTCTGTGCGAGTTATCAATCTCCTGGCCTTCCGCAGGATCTCGCCGCTTACCGAAGCGTCTTTTTTTGTATTCATGGAACCCGGCAAAGCGTCGTGCGCTGCCTCGTTCCAAGTGGAGAAATGTTGGGTATGACAACAGTACCAATTGATGGGGACAAGCCCGTCTGGATTCTGCAAGGAAGTTTCGGGCGAGCAACGGTGAACTTCATTAGCCGTCCGCTTGTCGCGCACGCTCACTCCCAATACCAGTTCCTTTTCAAGCTTGGTGGAAGCAACTGCAATTTCCGCATCGGCGCAGACGATTGCACGCTTACAGCGGCGCGGGCAATCTGCCTGAACCCTTGGGTCGAACACTCAAAAAGCTGCAGCGACGACGAGCCTTCCCTGATCCTTTCCCTCGTCGTCGAAGCCCCCTGGTTGCGCCAGCAATTGAAACTCGCCGAAAGCGGCACTGCAAGCATCTTCCCGAAGGCTGAGGTCGTCGTCACGCCGGACGTGCAGCACCACGTGGATCGCATCGCCGCGGCGATCACCAACCACCTGGTCGCCCAGGACGACAATTGCATGCCGATTCTTGCGGATCTGGTGACCGCACTCGGTCGGGACTTTGCCGATCCCGCATTGACGGCCGGCATCATCCCGTCAGGCAGACCGGTCGATTTTCGCATCCGCAAAGCATTGGATTTCATCAAGCACGCGTCGCTGACGAATCCCACCGTTGCCCAAGTGGCGGTTCAAGTCGGCTTGTCCAGGTCGAGATTCTTCCAGCAGTTCCGACTGTGCATGGGCATTTCACCGCAGCACTATATAGATTGGGTCCGCATGTCTCATGCGATCCAACTGCTTGGAGTTAGCGATAAACCGCTTTCCGAAGTCGCCGAAGAGTTGGGGTTCGAAGAACACAGCCACTTCACCCGTTTCTTCGCACAACACATGGGTGTTCCACCCAGTGAGTTTCGCAGGCACTCGGTGACGCTGGACAATCAGCGCGGCTGAACGGGGGTGTGGGGGCTTCGAATGATCCCCACACCCTCTGAAAGCCAGGATTGCGTTAACCGGAATCAGGCCGCGGATTTCCGCACTGCGTAACCACTTTCGCTGACGGACGCATCGGCGGCTACTGGATTGCCAAGCACACCCAGTCCATCGATCTCCACCTCGACCCAGTCTCCCGCCCGCATATGTACCAGCCCCGGTGTGGGAAAGGGACCGTATTGACGCGAGAGGTCATTGCCCTCGACATCATCCGGCTGAGCCTTCAACGCACCAGGCGTGCCCATCGCAATCAGATCACCTGGCCGCAAACGATAACCCTGACTCAGATAGCTGATGACTTGCGCAACACTCAACAGCATATCGTCGAGAGGTGCGCTCTGACGAACGACACCGTTGATGCGAGTCTTGATGGAGTGCGTGGCAGGATCGCCAAATTCGTCGCGGGTCATCAACCACGGCCCATAGGACCCCGATGCTTCGAAATTCTTGCCGAGGCCGAATTGACGATTGTGCATCTGGAACTCGCGAACCGATCCTTCGTTGAGGCAGGTGTAACCCGCCACATGTTCCAGCGCTCGCTCCACCGGAATGTAACGACCAGGCGTGCCTATGACAACACCTAGTTCGCACTCGTAGTCGAACGCGCGTGCAACGGATTCCGGCGGTGCCAGAATCGGCTCGCCGGCGCCGACATAGGATGCAGCCGTGCGCATGAAAAGGTGGGGAAATTCCATCGACGTTTGAAGTCCCGTCTCCGCGATATGGCTCTTGAAGTTCAACGCCAAAGCCCACATCGCGTTCGGGCGGTCCAGGAAGGGCTTGAGTGTGACGTCAGCGAGCGCCCGGTCGCCTTGCCGTCCTTCTGCCGCTAACCGCAACCGCGTGAGTCCATCCTCCTGCTCCAGGATTGAAATGAGGCTTGATGGCAGGTCCGGGGCGATGTCGGAGACAGCAACGAAATGGGTCGGGCTGGTGACGACTCCTAGTGCGATGCGGCCACCGTCTGAGTAAGCAATAATTTTCATGATCTAGTGTGTCTTTGGGTTGGATTAAATAGCTGGATTTGCAGTCTGAATGTGGGAGCGCTGTCCCATATGTGTCGATAGTGCCGGCGGCACGCCGGCGTTTTCGAGCGTTCATGAGTTCGATTGACGACTCGTCAATCAGCGGAGCATGACGTGGCGAGTCTCAGTTCTCCACCACGGCGTTATCGGGAAACTTTTGAACCGCTCTACGACCGACCAACGATAGGGCGCCGAGAGCGAGGATCGCCGCGCCGGCCGGCGCAACGGCGGTGAGGAGAATCTCGCGCACCGGCCAACCGAGCGACAGCAAGCCTCCGCCAATCGCAGGCCCAACGAAGGAACCGACCCGCCCGATTGCATGCCCCCAGCCCACCCCGGTTGCACGAATCTCCGGCGGATAGAAGGCGACTGCGAGCGCGGTTTGGCCCATGATGCCGTTGACCAGACCTGCGCCGATCACACCGATGAACAGCAGCACGATGGCCGGCGTCACCGCCACCTGGCTAAGGCTGCCGACGCTGATAATCACCAGCAACAATCCCACAACCAGCGCCGATTTCACCCTGAGCCTGCCGGCAAGCGTCATCATCGTGACCGCCACCGTCATCAGGACGTTGCCGCTCAGACCACCGATACTGAAGGCCGCCATGCCGACCGACGCATGGTTCGCTGAGAAGCCGAAATCCACCAGCAACGTCGGCACCCAGAACAGCAGTGCGTAGACGTCCATGAAGATCAGGAATGAGAACAGCCACAGCAGGCACGTATAGGCGCCCAGACCATTTTCGAACAGCGCCTTGAGCGGGTTAGACACACGCACGGCGGCGGCATCGGCTATCACCGGGCTGCGCGCCGGGAGGATGCGAAAGAACGCAACAACCAGCAGGAAAGGCAGGACACCACCGGTCACAAAGATCGACTGCCAGCCGAAGTGACTCATCAGAGGACCACCTGCCACGCCGCCCGTGACGGCGCCGACGGACATGCCAGTCGTAACGAGCAGGGACGCCGCCACCTTATGCTTCGCGCCAATGATGCCGGCCGCCGCCGTAATGGCGATCGGCAACGCCGCGCCCAAACCGATGGCCGCCGCAAGGCGCATGACGGACATGCTGGCGATATTGGTCGCGTACGCCGTCACGAGCGTGCTCCCGGCAAATAGCACAACACTCGCGACACCTATGGAACGGTGTCCGAAACGTTGAGCGAGCGGACCGGAAATCATGAAGCCGATCGCCGCGCCAATGTTCGTCGCGACAAAAACGGTGGTGAAGAGCGCCGGCGCCAGATGCCATTCATGAGCGAGCCTCGGCACGACAAAGGAGATCGACGTGGTGTTGAATCCGTCCAGAACGATCACCAGGAAGCACACCAGCAGGGCCAGCACGGGCCCCACGCGGCGTGTTTTGGCCAGGCCGCCTTCCATGGACGGGTTCGGGTCTTTCGCAATCATCGAATCATCTCCTTTGCAACTCGTGCACGGGTACGCGACCCGGCTGACATGCTGTAGCCAGGCGCGAGTACACGCCTGTTGAACTGACGCACCACCATGGACTCAGGCCCGTATAGACGCCGCGATGCGCTGCTGCAGCGCGGGGGTAAAAATGCGCTTGGGAAGCATGCAATGAATACCTTTGGGCGGAATGGTCGAGTAGACCGTTCCGGTCTGATTGGCGTATTGCGTCACACGGAAGCTGCCTGCCACGCTATAGATTCCGTAGCAATCTTCCGGTGCAATGCCACTGGCGGCAGACAGCCAGCTGATCATCTGGCGCAGACAGGCAACCAGTGAATTCTCGAGAGAGTCGGAAAACCCGAAACCGATCCAGTGGTCAGGCGTCTCCGCCATGGGCACATTCAGCGCAGCGCCTTTGTGCAGGATGTACTGGATACGCATCTCTTCGAAAGCCGTCTCAATCGAGGTCTGATCGACGTTGCCTTCACCCGAGGCGCCCATGGAGCCGCCCGTCCACACCCGCGCACCGGTGACCTGTACAGGCAGGAAGATCGACGTGTCCACCCCCAGCACGGCACAGTCCAGATTGCCGCCGTAGTTGCCGGCCAGATTCGCGCTGATGGGTTTCTCGCCGGCCGGCTGCGTGGCGATATACGCCTGAAATGGCTGTAGAGGAATATTGACGCCCGGCACATATGCCGCTGCGGTCCTGTCCTTGTCGAATTTCAGATAGCGCAGGTAAGGCTTGAAATCGTGCGGCAATGCGCCGACACCGGGAGGCGCGGAGTTCCAGCCCCAGTCGATCGGCCGCATCTTCAACATACGGCATTCAACCAGATCGCCCGCTTCGGCACCGATGATCGAAACGGGCCCAATCAGCGAGAAGGGACCGTTGGGGTACTTCTTGCGGATCGGCTCGCGCTCCTTGAAGGTCAGCCCATACTTGGCCTCATTGCCCCAATTGGTCCAAGTGCCGTCATACCAGACCGTATCGCCCGACTTGATCGTAACTGCCGTCGGCGCGCTGGGCTCGATCTGCCCGACCTTGACCGTTTCCAGCGACGGCACCAGTTTGATGGTCTGACCTTCGCGCGAGGCTGCCGCGACAGCCGCCCCTTGCGACGAGCCGCTCTGCGCGCGAGCCGCGCCGGAAAAACCTAAAGCACCCGCCGCAAACGCGCCGAAACCAAGCTTCAGAATCGATCGGCGGCAAGCGTCGGTGGCGTCACATGTCGAGGCATGCCTGTCGTCCGTGGCGCCTGTTACGCCCACTGCATCGCGTTGTTCTGTTTCGCGTTTCATGAAAATCTTCCCAATATCGTTTCAATAGGACACGACGTGTCATCGCACAGTCGTTGCGCCGATTGCTTCAATTGCACCCTTGACGACCTGATCATCGATCTCCGAGGGCGCCCCACTCGCGCCAACGGCACCTAACAGATGCCCGTCGACAAAAACAGGAAACACACCCCGTGCCGGCAGAAACGGGGCGAAATACCCAGCACCGGAAACATTGCTGTACTCCGAAGGATCGTCCTTGAAGCGCTGCTCCAGCGTTGCACCGGACTGGCCGCCGAGCGCAACGGAGGCGAAGGCTTTGCCGCGGGCGAAATCAACGCTAACAAATGGTGCGCCGTCCATTCGTACAGCCATGATGAGGTGCCCTCCCGGGTCGAGCACGGCGAAACTCATCGCGAGATGGCGGCTCTGCGCAGTTGCCGTTGCGATGTCGACAAGCTTCATTGCCTGCTTGATACTCAGCGAATAGCTTGCAAGCGGAGGCGCTGCCTGCTGCGCTTGAGTTGTGTCGGCAGCGCAAACGTTGCTCAGAAAGACGAGGCACGCCGAACCCAGCAATGTGGCGAATACAGCCTTGTTTGACGGAGCTGAACGACGGAATCTCAAGCTAGTCTCCTCTTCATGACACCTCGAGCACCGCTCGATAGATGAAGCTTATGCTGGGGAGCGCGCGTCCCTATAACCAGAAAGATTGCGCGCTTACCAACGAGTCCGATAATTTCTGATCAGGCCTATCGCTGAGAACGCAGCCCCCAGCGCCACCCTTAAAGTCGAGCGTGTTATTGACCCGATGCGGACGCCGGCGTAGCGGGTTTCGATGCAGCGGCCTTACGCTCCGCGTCCATGAGATTCTGCGGATAGTTATCCTGATTGCCTGACTCTCGATAGCCGTTCTTCTCGAGGGCCTTCAACTCGGCGTTCTTCTTTTCCCGCCGGGCCTTGCTAGCAGCCTTCCGTTGGGCCTTGGCGATCTGCTTTGGCGTTGATGCGCCCATGGAGGAGGACGCCTGCTCGCCACTAGCCGGTTGAGCCGTCGCCACAGGCGTCTCGATAAGCACCAAACCAAGCGATACGACGAGTGCAGCTGAAACTGCACGAAACTGGACCATGATTGAGTCTTTTTGAAAGTTGAACTACTGAGGGCAGCCGGACAGTGCTGCACGGCGCCCCAGGACCACTCGACGAAGTCCTGGGGACATGGCAACGGCCCGACTGCGAGTCACACGCGGCAAACAGCTACAGGGGCACTTACTCGGTCGCGAATACCGCTACGCCCGCACCTGCAAACTGCTCCGAGTGCCCCGGTCCGTGCGGCACGAAGACACGATGAGACTCACCGTCCACCGCCACTGAGTGCGCGCCCATCGTGGTCGGAACAATCGCGACGATGCTGCGCGTAGCGGCGTCGATAATGCCGAGTGCCGGGTCGAACTTCGCCGTCTTGCTGCCGACCTGGGAGACGTTGTCGGCCGAGCGGTGACCGGCGGCGAGGAAGTAACGATTGGACACCGGGTCGTACACGACTTCGTCCGCGCCGCCGAACGGCAACTCGGCGACGGTTTTGCCGTTTGTACGGTCGATGATCACCGTAGTCTGCTTGCCACCCTCGTCCGGATCGCATCCGATCAGTGCATCGTTGCCCGGGCCCATCGCGAGGCCGGTCGGGCCTTCACAACCCTTCAGCGAGAAAACGTTCGCAACGACAGGCTTGCCTTCGAGAACCGACGCGACCGGAATCACATCGACTTCTCCTTTCGGGTTGGCTTTCGTACCATCGTTGTTCAACACGAAGTTCTTGCCCTTCGGGTCATACGCGCACGCTTCAAGACCGGTCGAGTCCTTCAACGAGAGTTTCCCGATCACTTCCTGGCTCTCGGTATTGATGAAGGTGGCAAAAGGCGGTTCCTCTGCGCCGCTCGAGAACATCACGACATGATGCACAGGGTCCAGGCAGCTCTCATCGGCGCGAATACCGGACGCGCTGACGGTAATGGTCTTAACCAGCTTTTTGGTTGCGACGTCGATCACCTTGACCGAGTTGACGTCGCCCACGTACACCAGCGACGTGCCCGGCAACGGCGTGACCCCCGACGGTCCAGATTTGTCATGGCTCGGTCCGATGCCGGCGAAGTTCGCCGAAATCTGGTCGAGCAGCGTGGCCGTCTTTGCGTCGAACACGTCCAGCGTGGCGTTCGCCCCGTCAGCCAGGTAGTACTTGCCATCCGCCGACGCACTGATGTCGAAGCCGAACGGCTTGGCGCTCGTCACCGGAATATTCGCAACCCATTTGGGCGCGGTCTCCGCCGCGTTGCTCGCCCATGTATAAGCGCCGATCGCGCAAGTACCCGCTAAAGCCAGGCCAAGGTATGTACGTTTCATGTGTTGACTCCTCCAATCAATCGTTAAAATTTCCAGCCGCGGCTGGGACGGGGAGCACTTCCCCAATTTGGTTATCGCAGCGCAGAAAAACCCGCGAAATAAGGGTGCTTAGAAAGCGTGATACATGCCGATTCGCACGTCAGCCTGCTGACGTGCCAGCGAGGGCGCGAAACTCCCGCCGATGACGGGGTCCACGCCGGATGACGCCTTCAGGTAATCCGAGGAGATATAAACCTGGGTCCGTTTCGACAGCGAATAAAGCGCCGCTGCAGTCACCTGATTCCAAGTGTGGCCTTCGAAGCCGGTGTGCTGATAACCCAGAACCAGTTGCGTGGCCGGAGTGACCTGATACGTCGCCCCGGTTTCATAGACATGCATGACCGAGGTCTGGGCCAGGTACTTCAGGACGGTGTCGCTGAAGTCGCCGTAGAGCGTAAAGTCTCCAATCGCGTACGATGCGCCGATCCCGAACGTTCCCAGAGAGCTGATCTGGAACTCGGGCATCAGATCGGTCGCGGTATTGCCCGACACAGAGGCGACAGGCACATTGAAGAACGTGTGGACACCAATTTGCGCATAAGGGTCCAGCGTGGGCTTTGCCTCGTACGTGTACGCTGCCCCCACAATCAGAGGTCCATTGGCGTATTGCAAGCCGGCACTCCAACCGCTTCCGTCATGAAAACTTCCCGGCGTATTGCTAAAGCCGTACATCGCGCCAAACGTGAAGCCGCCCCACACAGGACTCGTGTACTTGATGGAGTTGTTCAGGCGGTCATTGTTGGTGTGGTCGAAGTCGCCCTGATGGATCGCGTAACCGCTGCCGGAGGCGCCCACGTTGAACTGCCCAAAGAAATCCGCGCTGAAGTCGAACTGCCTGCCCATTGTCAGCGTGCCGTAGTCGGTCTGCAGACCCACCCATGCCTGCTGGCCAAATAGCGTGTTCGTCTGATTGAGCTGACCGTTGTTCAGGTTAAACAGCGACGACAACTTGAACACGGTCTTGATGCCGCCGCCCAAATCCTCGGTGCCCGTCAATATCCATAGATTTGGAAAGAGCACGCCGCTATCGGCCTTGTAATTGTGGTGACCGCCTTCGTTGTCGACGAACGTGATACCGTCGTCCAGTTTGCCCGCCATCGTGATGCTGCTCTGCGCAAAGCTCGCACAGCTCAAACCAGCGCTGCACAGCCCCGCGCCAATGACCGCGGCAATCAGCCTTCGTTTCATGTCTTCCTCACTCGCTCTTAGTAATGGATTCACTGCCAGCCGTTTCCGACTTCACAGCTCGCATTTATATATTCGTTGTACGAATCGTTCAGGAAAGAAAGACAAGCTAAAAGAAACACGCGACGCACCTGCACGACAGCCAGATTGCCTCGGTCATCGCCTTAGCCGGCTTTCCGCCCCACCACCACGCCAAATCCTTCCTAAAGATCTACTTCTGCAATACTGATGCAATCGATTGCCTGAAGACTCGTATTGAAGATCCGTTGGCCGCCCTATTCTTCCGGTGCGTTCTCAACTGATCTCGTTAGCGATTACGTTTGTGTCGGCCGGATCGTTATTCAGATAATACGGAACATCCGGTTAAAGTCCTTGACCTCGAAGTCTCGCCGCTTATCAAAGCGTCCGTTTTCGTGACTAACGTCAGGTGGAAATAGCGACAACAACGGCAAAGGGCATACAGGACTAACAACACAATGAGCGACAAACAACCGTGAGGTCATGTATCGCCTGGCAGAGTCAGCCGATCCGCTCGTTTCTGCCCCGTCCGAGCACGTCCGCGAGTACGGCAACGAGCAGAACGGCGCCAATGATCAATGGTTGCCAGTTTGAGTTGAGGTTCAGGAGGTTCATCCCGTCGATCACGAGTGCAAGAATGAGGCACCCGGACAACGTGCCGAGCAAGCTCCCTGCGCCACCGAACAGGGACGTGCCGCCGATCAATATGGCCGCGATGACGGGAAGCAGAAGCGGCTCGCCCATGGCTGAATCTGCTGCATTGACCCGCGCGAGATAGATGAGCGCGGCAATCCCGGACATCAAGCCGCTTATCGTATAAACGGCAATTTTGCGCCGGCGCACCGGTATGCCTGAGAGCCTCGCAACTTCGCTATTGGCGCCGATCGCATAGATTTCCCGGCCGAAGTTGAGTCCTCCCGTGACGATCGTCGCGCCAATCAGCACGAATACCATCATGTAGACGGGCAACGGTATGCCGCCGAGGAATCCTGTGCCCAGTGTTCTGAACCCCGTCGGAAAGCCGTAGATTTCGTTGCCGCCCATGTAATGGAACGCGAGCCCCTGAACGACCCAAAGCATCCCATAGGTGGCGAGAAACGGCGGAAGCCGCAGCAACGTCACAGCGAGACCATTGAGCAGACCGATCAGCGTGCTGCATGAAAGCGCGGTGGCGGCTGCCAGAATCGGCGACCCGCCTGTCTTCATGACACCGGCCGCCAGGCAGGCCGACAGCGTCAGATTGGCCGCGATCGAGAGATCAAAGCCGCCGGACAGGATCACCAGCGTAAGCCCGGAGGCGAGCAGGAACATCAGGCTCGCCTGACGCAGAACGTTGAGCAGATTGGGGGCTGTGGAGAACGCCGACGTCGTGAAAGCCAATGCCATCGCAATCAGAACGATGAGTACGGCGCGATAGATCAGCGTGGCCGTTTCCTCGCGAACATGATGACGCACATCCAACTGGCTGACACGGGACCATACGAAGCGGGAGTTGTTCAGAATACTCATACTTTCGCTCCATTGACTCTGGACTTGCGCACACTATCGATAACAACGACAAGGAGCACCAGCATCCCGACGGAAACAACCTGAAGAGAGGACTCAATGCCAAGGAGATTCAAGGCATTGCGCAAAACGCCGATCGTCACGACGCCCATGACCGTGCCGAACAACCATCCTTCGCCACGCTCGAAAGACGTGCCACCGAGGACCACGGCCGCAATGGCATCGAACTCCATGCCGATTGCCGAATTGGGCTCTGCAGAATTCATTCGACCGACCAGCACCAGTGCTGCCAGGCCGACCATCAACCCACCGAAGACATAGATCGCAATGTGAAAGGCTTTGGCTTTGATGCCGGCTAGAAGCAGCGCATCCCGATTGCCGCCGATGGCGAACACATAGGTGCCAAACCGGGTGTGATACAACAGGAGATGGGTAAGCGCATACGCGAGGAGCGCAAAGATCACCGGAAACGGAATGCCGAGAAGGGTCCACGCGTAGAGCTGGGCCACGCTGGGGTTCCCGACGACAACCGCATTGCCGTCCGTCAGCACTAGCGCGATACCGTGGGCAATGCCGAGCGTACCGAGTGTGACAACAAAGGGAGGAAGCCCCAGCCTCGCGATGAGGGCGCCGTTGAAGAGACCCGTCAGCATCCCTACCGCCACCGAAGCACATAACGCCAGCGCGATGCCCCACCCCAACCCAAGAGTCTGAGCGAAAACGACCGCACAGAGACTGAGGAGCGCACCCACGGAGAGGTCGAGCCCCTCGCTCAGGATGACGAGCGTCATTGGCATGGCAATCATGAGCAGGATCGAGACCTGCAGTCCGATGTTGGTGATGTTGCCACTCGATGCAAACCCGGGCACGCCGAACATCGCCGTCACCGTAAGTACACCGCTCGCCGCGACAATCGACGGCACTGGCCGCCGCTTTCGTATCACACTGATTCTTTCAGCGCTTGCGTCCATGATTTAACTCCCATGCATTGCCAGGCGAAGAATGTTCTGTTCGCTCAAGCTTTCTCTGGGCAATTCACCCGAGACCACGCCTTCGCGCATGACGTATGCGCGATCGCAAACGTGAACAATCTCCGACAATTCGGAACTGATGAGAAGAACGGCGGCACCGTCTTTAATCAGTTTCTCGATCAGATTGAAAATTTCCGTCTTTGCGCCTATGTCAATGCCGCGCGTCGGTTCATCGAATATGAACAGCCGGCAGCCGGCGCTGAGCCATTTGCCGATCACGATCTTCTGCTGATTTCCGCCGCTGAGGACACGAGCGCTCTTGCCGGGGTCGCCGGGAGCGATCCGCAAGGAATCGATGAGCGCTTTAGTCGCACTCCTTGCTTTCTCCGCTTGATACCATCCTCTCGGAAAGAGTTTCCACAGGCTGGCGGTGAGCAGGTTTTCGTGCACGGAGCGCTTCAGCGCCAGCCCTTCCTGCTTCCGGTTCTCAGGAATCAGACCCACGCCCATCGCCGCGACTTTGTGAGGACCGCCGGTCACAGCCTCACCAAAGACGGCGACCTGGCCGGTTTCGATCGGGTCTGCGCCAAAGACCGCCCGCACGACTTCCGTGCGCCCGGCGCCGACAAGTCCCGAGAGTCCGACGATCTCGCCGCACCGGACCTGCAGATCGACACCTCGGACGCCTGTTGTGGTGGTCAGTTGGCGCACGTCGAGCGCGACCTTGCCCGGCTCGCCGAAATATTGGCGCTTGTACACCGTTCCGACTGACCGGCCAACCATCAACGCGATCAGTTCATCGGGTGTCGCCACGGTGGCCGGCATCGACCGCACCAGACGGCCGTCACGCAATACCGTGACGCGATCGCCCAGGTCGAACACCTCCTTCATGCGATGCGAAATATAGACAATCGCGGCACCGGACTCGCGCAGCTTCCTGACGACACTGAACAGCGCCTCGGCCTCACGGTCGGAAATCGCTGCCGTCGGCTCGTCCATGACCACTACGCGGGCATTGTGCGAGAGCGCCTTCGCGATTTCCACCATCTGCTGCTGCGCGACGCCGAGGTCGGCCGCGTACGCATGGGTATCGTAGGCAAGGCCAAGTTCTTCGAGCGCGGCTCTCGCGTCGAGATGCATCTTGCGATGATCGATCAGGCCAAAGCGATTGCGCGGTTCGCGCCCAAGGTAGATGTTCTGCGCGATGTTCAGGTGCGGTACGAGAGAGAACTCCTGGAAGATCACCGCGATGCCGAGTCGTTTGGCGTCGGCAGGCGACTCGATTGTTATCGGTCGGCCGTCGCTGAAGAACTCGCCGGAGTCCGCTCTGTACGCGCCGAACAGTACTTTCATCAAGGACGACTTCCCTGCACCGTTCTCCCCGAGAAGCATATGCACTTCACCGGCATACAACTGAAGGTCGACGTCAGTCAGGGCGCGCACACCCGGGAAGCTTTTGCAGATCTTGCGCAATTCCAGAAGAGGCACGCCATCGGTCGGAATCGTTGTTTCCATGTTTGCCTTCGTTTTGTGGCTTGAGCAGTCACTGGCGGTGCCGGCGTATCGTTCGAGCGAGAATCCGGCATCGCGACAACGCGAACTCCGGGCTCGTTAGTTGCTCACGACATCGCCCCATTTCGGACACTGCCGTTTGTCGCCGGGCACTTCGAATGGCGCATAGTTCGTCTTGTCGATGACGATGCCTTTGATCAGAATGGTCTGCGGAACGGACTCCTTACGCACCGTCTTCACGGCCGCCATCGTGGCAATGCAGCCCATCTTGTAGCCGTTGAATTCGGCCGTCGCCAGCAGTCGACCGTCCTTGATGGCTTTGACCGACTCCGGCACGCCCCCGATACCCACCACCTTGACCTGCTTCTGCCCGGCCGCCTCCAATGCCTCAATGGCACCCATCGCCATCACGTCCGCTGCCGCGAGAACACCGTCGATCTTTGGATTTGACTGAATCAGGTTTTCCATCACCTGAAGCGCCTGCAAACGCTGATAGTTCGCAGGCTGGGAGGCAAGGAGCTTGACGTTCGGAAATTCCTCCAGCGCCTTGTGAAAACCGCGGACCCGTTCGTCACTCGTGGTGGAGCCCTTCACACCTTCAAGAATGACGACATTGCCTTTCCCGCCCAGGCTCTTCAGCAGATAGCGGCCGACGTCCAGCCCCAGATTGAAGTCATCGGCAACGACGACGGAGGCGAATTTTCCGCCTGCCACTCGATCGTTGTAGTTGACGATCGGGATACCGATCGCGTTGACCTTCTCGATCTCCGGAACGACGCCATGAGGATTGACGCCCATGAACAGCACAACGCTGGGCTTCTTGACACTAACGTCCTCGAGCTCGCTGAGCTGCTCGCCGAGATCATTGGGCCGCGTCGGCGCATAGTGGGTCACCGAAACGCCGAGATCCTTTGCTGCCGCCTCGACGCCGGCGTGGACGAGCGCAAAATGCGGGTCGACCTGATTCTTGTAGAAAGCCGCAACGCTCTCGCCAGTCGCAAATGCGTTTGGCCCCGCGGCAATGCCCAGTGCAAACGCACAGGCGCTGAGAATGCGTTTTTTCGCCAGTCGGCTCGTCAGTTCTGTCGTCAGTTTCAAGGTCGTCTCCGTTTAACTGTTTTTTGGCGGCCCTCAAGCGAGTGCCCGAATCCGGTACGCCAGCCCGGTTGCGGGAATGCATCCCGGGAAGCACCTCCAATCTTGCGCACAATCGATGCAATCGTTTGCTTAAAAGCAAATCAATTATTAAGCTTTTACTGCATCTCGCCTGCCATTCTCACTTTCTTTCATGCAACAAATTTTATGCAAACGTATGCACATACTAGCCAGGCAGATACCTTTGTCAATTCATTTATGACGCTCAGCGCATAGGGTTTGTACTTGCAACATTGAGAGCAACCCTTTGCACCTATACAATGACTTCCATGGCCAAAACATCAGAATCCCGGGCAACGATCCGCGTCACCATTCGCGAAGTCGCGCTGCATGCGTCTGTCAACGCGTCGACGGTTTCGCGCGCCCTCAATCCTGCAACCCGTCACCTGATTGGGGACGAAGTCGTCCGCAGAGTGTTGGCGTCCGCGAAATCGCTCGGTTACCGTCAGAACAAGCTCGCGTCCGCGCTTCGTGGGGGGCAGTCAAGGGTGATCGGGGTGTGCTTGCCCGATATCGAGAATCCGGTATTCCCGCCAATTGTCTGTGGCATCGAAGAAGAACTCGCGGCCGTTGGCTATGGCGTCCTGATCGCCAATACCGTTGGCACGTTGAAAGACCAGGAACGCATGCTTGAGCAGATGCTCGAGCGCCAGGTCGACGGCCTCGTTCTCGCAACCGCTGCCCGTCACGACCCGTTAGTACGGCGTTGCATTCTCGACGGCATACCCGTCGTGCTGGTGAATCGCGCGGAGGAAGGCGGACATGTGCCGGAAGTGATCAACGACGACTTCCTCTCCATGAAGCTTGCGGTCGATCACCTGGTGGAGTTAGGGCACAAGCGGATTGCGCATCTCGCCGGTCCTGAGCGCCTCGCAACCGGGCTCTCGCGAATCCAGGGCTTCCAGATGGCGACGCAGCAGCATCGCCTGACTGGGACGGTTATCCTCGAGGCCGCCGAATTCACGCGCGAAGCGGGCCAGGTGGCCTGCGACCAGTTGCTGAAGGAGCACAAAGGTGTAACGGCGATCATTGCCGCAAATGACCTGATCGCGCTGGGGTGCTATGACGTTTTCGCAGAACAACGTCTGATTTGCCCGAAAGATATTTCGCTCATCGGTCACAACGACATGCCGCTTCTCGACATGCTCCATCCGCCATTAACCACGCTGCGTATCCAGCACCGGGAAATGGGCAGGCAGGCCGCGAGACTGCTGCTCGGGATGATCGCGACACCGGGCGCGGCTCCACACCGCATTACGCTCCCCCCCGAACTGATGGTGCGCGGCTCGACCGCCATGCCACGCAACACGCCGCTGCGAGCGAGAACGCCGAAAACCGCGCCTGCTTCTGCTGATTGAGTGCCGAATGAGCACAGAAGCGCCAAGCATCAACCTGAAGCGCTTCGTTCACGCGGTCTGGTGCGCTGACGCGCGAGCCATTCGCGCGGCGCGTTACCGATCCGTGATTTAAAGAGCGTCGAAAACGCGCTCGACGTGAACCCAAGAACACGGGCCGTCTCCGCTACGGAAATCCCGTGAACAAGCGCGCACATCGCCGCCCCTACCTGCACCTCCCGGCGCCATTGGCCGACACTGGCGCCCAGTTCCTGGGTAAAAATCCGGCTCAACGTACGGCTGCTGACTTTCGCCCGGCTTGCCGCGTCCGCAATCGCCATATCCCTGGTTGGATGGATGAGCAGCGCCTCGCATAGCGCCGCGACACGGCTTCCCGATGACGGCATGCGGACAGCAAAATGCCCGGCGATTTCAGGCACCGCACGCAGTTCGTCGGCTAACAGAGCCACGACCGCTGCAAATGAGCGTTCGATAGTCGATCGTTGCGTGGCCGCGAAAATCGCGATCAATACGTCAGAGCAGTTCAGAACGCGCGCCGCCGGTACGAAATCGGCGCTTAGCCCGGCATCGATTCGAAGCGCGCAAATATCGGCTCCGTACACCGCACAGACGCTATGTGCGACGGCCGGCGGAAGCCACACGCCGTTGCCCTCTGTCACACAGTACGCGCGCCGTTCAGCCGTTATCCACACGCCGCCTCGCCGCACATAGAGAAAGCAGCCGACCGCGGCGGATTGGGCATGCCGCTGATCACGCGCGCCAAGCCGCACATCCGTCACCACACAGGCGGAATATGTCATGTGCAGCTTTTGCAGATCGCCATGGAAAGCACGCGGGCGGTAATCACTGCCGTCGCCTCATCCGCAGTGCTCAGGCCGCAGAAACGGCATCGCCAGCAGAATCTTCGCCGGGCGGCGGGACCGATTGTGCAATGCTCGCCGTTCGCCCGGCGCAATGCGGCACGAATCGAAGGCCGCGAGAATAACCTCGCCCTCATCGGTCATGACGACGACTTCACCTTCCAGCACCACATAATGTTTTTCAACGGGCGACGCATCCGAGGTGGTGTAGCCGCCCGGCTCGATCGCCGAAACGCCTAGCCACAGCGACTCCGCCGGTCCGGCTTCATGGCCTTGAAGCCGGACGCACCGCATCGAAAAGTGATTGGGCGGAAAATATTCCGGCGCATCTTCGAAGCGGGTTACGTTCATGGCTTGAGCAGGACCCGGTTAGCCGCGCCGCGGAAAACGGCCTGATACGCGAGCGCCGCGTCGGAGAGATCGAAGACAAAATCCTCAACGATGGGAAACGGTTTTAACGTGCCACGTTCGAAATCCGGCAACAACGCATCGAGAATGAGCGCACCTTCCGTGCTGTCGAGTGCAAGCGTATCGATGCCGACATAGGTGTGCTGCCCCCGATAGAACGTAAAGATGTCAAATGGCACCGGACGTTCGACGGTAGAGATGAAAATTTGCTTCCCGCGCACCGCCATGGCCTTGTTGGCCTTTTCGAAGTATGGACTGCCAACCGTGTTGTAGACGATGTCAGCGCCATGGCCGTCTGTCAATTCTCGAACCACCTCGTCGAGGTTTTGCGACGAGGCGTCGATCATGGTGACGTCGGCGTTCGCATGGCCGATGTACGGTGCATTCGTGCGCTCGACACCCAACACCTTGGCCCCTGCCTGGGTCGCAAGTTGTATCGCTGCCTGCCCCACCTTCCCGTTTGCACCCAGCACGAGGACGACGTCGCCTTGTTCCACGCCACCCGCCCGTTGCAGTCCTTCGAAGGCGGTAACGAAGGGGACGCCGATCGCGCCCGCCTCCTCCATGGTCAGATTGGCCGGTTTGGCACGCACGCTGTCCACGGGCACGGCGAGATAGCCGGCATGCGTGCCGTCGCGCCGGATACCCAGCTCGCCGCCGCTACCCCACACTTCCTTGCCGAGCATCTCCTGCGGCCCCTCGACAACAATGCCGGCGTAATCCCGACCCGGCGTGCGCGGCCACACCGCATGCGGCATGAAGCCCAGCACAGCCTTCACGTCGCTCGGATTCACCGCGGCACTCACCACGCGCACGAGACACTCGGCAAACTCGACGTCCGGCGGATCTTGCGCGCCAATGTGCAGATCGAGCGAGTCGATATCGGCGCTCTTTTCCAATACACGAACTGTTTTCATTTTTTATTTTCCTAAAAGGTCAAGATGACCGGTCGAGCCGAATACCGACGCGTCCTGAAACGCGCTCATCGGTTCAGCCCCAGAAGCTCGCGAGCCTCCTGACTGGTCGCCAGTTCGCCGCCCAGCGAGTGCACGATGTCGCGCGCACGCGCGACCAGCTCCGCATTGCTGTAAGCGAGCACACCCTTGGCAATGTAAATGTTGTCTTCCAGGCCGACCCGGACATGGCCGCCCGCCAACCATGACTGGGCGACGATCGGGAATTCGGAACGGCCGACACCGAAGGCCGACCAGGTGGCCTGACGGGGTAGCAGGTTACGCGCGTAGAGAAGCGTTTCCGGACTGGCCGAGAAACCGTATTTGACGCCCATCACCAGGGTCCACAGCCCCGGACCGTCAAGAACGCCCTCCTTGATCAGGTCCAACGCCAGGTGCAAGTCACCTGAGTCGAAAATCTCCAGCTCCGGCTTGACGCCCGCCTCCCGGATGACGTGGGCCATGCGCGTGACATTCTTAGGTGTATTGATGACAACGTCGCCGCCGGAGTTCATCGTGTTCAGGTCGAGACTGCAAATGTCCGGCTTGAGCTCGAGAATATGCTCGACGCGCCTCTCCGGCGGCAGCAAGGTGGTGCCAGGCGCCGCAACTCTGGGATCGTCGTCGCTCGGAATAAAGCGGCCGCCCGGACCCGTGGTCAGATTGATGATGAGATCGACGTTCATCGCGCGGATGCGCTCGATGACTTCCCGGTAAAGCGCCACATCCATCGAGGGCCGCCCCGTCTCGGGATCACGCACGTGGATGTGAACGGCTGCCGCACCGGCGCGTGCAGCCTCGAGCGAGGCGGTCGCGATCTGCGCGGGTGTGATCGGCAGCCCCGGATGTTGCTCCGGTTTGGTGATATTGCCTGTTACAGCGCAGGTGATGATGGTCTTGCGGGAATGCATATCAGGCCTCGCTGCAACTAGTTCAGACGACGGCCACCGTCCACGACGATGGTCACCCCAGTGCTGAATGTCAGATGAGTGGCGCAGGCCTCGATGGCCGCTGCAATATCGTCCGGCGTCCCGATGCGGCCTAGCGGCGTGGTGGCCGCAACCTTGTCGTTGAAATCATCGCCACGGCCGGGAACGAACGACGTGTCGACCACCCCCGGGGACACGTTCAGGACACGAATGCGAGGTGCAAGTGCACGGCCAAGCGATGCGGCCATCACGTCAAGCCCGGCCTTGGCCGCGCAGTAGGCGATGTTGCTGCCAACACCCGTCGTGCCGGAAATCGATGAAACGTTGACGACCAGGCCGTCCCCCGACGCATCGAGCAGTTCGCGGAAAGCACGGATGGCGGCAAATTGCCCGCGCCAGTTGACCTTCAGAATCTCATCGATCAATTCGTCGGTAAGCGCATTCAGGTCGGAATGCTTGACGGGCTGGGTGAAGCCCGCCGTGTTCACGAGGATATCCGCGCGGCCATACCGGTCACGCACCAGCCCGGCCAGCGCGTTCAGAGTCTCGCTCGCGGTAATGGACGCGAGCGCCGCGGTGTGGCCCTCGCCCGGCAGATCGTCGGCCACGCGCTGAGCTTTGGTCAGGTCATGCTGACCGACGACAACGACGCGGGCGCCAGCTTGCCCAAGACGGCGGGCCGCAGCAGCGCCGATACCTCCGGTTCCGCCCAAAATAACCGCGACCTTCCCTGAAAGTGTGTTGGACACGTGAGACCTCTTCTTTACTTGATGGGGGGCGTGGGATAGGTCGGCGTTCCTTCGGCAAGAACGAAGTCGTAGTCGAGCGTGTAGTACAGCCTGTCTACGTCTCGCTTCGGACCCGTGCCGGAATCGTGGCGCTGGAACGTGCCAACGAGACGGCGATTGACACCGAACACGACGTCGGAATTCAGGTGCTCCGAGTCGTCGGCGAACACCTGCGAGACCAGGGTCGCATAGCCTTCCGCGATGATGACGAAATGCAGATGCGCTGGCCGGAACGGGTGGCGATTCTGCCTTTCAAGCAGCACGCCTACCGGCCCGTCGGTGGGCACAGGGTAGCCGGCAGGGCGCACGCTCTTGCAGGTAAACCGCCCTTCGCTGTCGGTGTAGAAGTGACCGCGCAGGTTCTTGTCGGGCTGGCTCGAGTCCTGGTTTTCGTACAAACCGACTGGCGAGGCCTGCCAGACGTCGACCTTGGCGTTGGCAACGGGCTCGCCTTTGGTGTTGAGTACGCGTCCGTTCACGAAGAGCGGGGAGCCGGGTGAGTTCTCGCATGCGATGCATTCACCATTCGCATACTGCGGCGAGTCACCCCGGTAGAACGGTCCCAACAAGGCGCCCGGCGTGCGACCGCTTGCGTCCGAGTTGTTCAGCAAAGTAACCAGGGTTGAGAGACCCAGCACGTCGGCGAGCAGAACGACCTCATTGTGCTTGTCGTTGCAAGCCAGGCCGACCGCCCTCACGAAATCAAGACCCTTCTCGAATTCCTCGTCGGTCAGCTTCACCTGCTTAAGGAACGCGTGGCCGTGGTCCACTAGCGCGTCGAGCAGTTCCTTGAGCCGAGGATTGTCGGTCTGGCTCATTGCCGCCTTGACAACCGCGGTTATCGAAGCGGCGTCGTCGACGATGTTCTTCAGATGGTTCGAATTTTCCACAGGGCATCTCCATCAGTGCAATCGTTTGCATAGTAAATTGCAAAAATGCCGATGTCAAAGCTTAAAGATGCCATAGTTAACCCTGAGTACGCGTGTAGACAGGGTGATGTAGGAATTTGCGAACTACGCAACCGATTGCGATTGAATGGCTGCGGCTGCGCCGCAGCCAGTTAGCGTCCCGTCTTTAGTCGAACTCTCTCAGAAGCTCGTGCGCAAGCCAATCCGCGCAAGCGTCTGCGACCGGTTGCTCGCCGCGCCGTCCGGCTGCAACAAGCCGTTGATCCACGCTCGCGTCACTGCCGCATCGCCGCCCGCGCGTTGATAAATCGCTTCGACGTAACCAGTGGTGCGCTTCGAAAAGTTGTATTGCAGCGCCGTGGTGATCTGCTGCGCCTTGTTGTCCAGCAGCACGTCGTTGCCTTTCATATAGGCATAGTCGAGACCGAGGGTCCATGCCCCGGAGATCGTCCACGACGCGCCGCCCTTGTAGACATCGATCTTCGCGCCGCTCGCGGTATTTTTCGTGTTCGTGTACAGCAGCATGGCCAGCACACTGCCGAAGTTATAGTGCGCACCCACGCCGAAATTGCGGATACCGTCGTGACCGTTGCCCAGTTGCGGATACTTCACTTCGATGTACGCCGCCCCCACGCCCAGTGGACCGTTCGCATAGTTCGCGCCGAAACTCATCGTCGAGTCCGAGGAGAACGAGCCGGGCACGCCGCCGAATCCGTAGAGCGCGCCGAAAGTGAAGCCCGAGATATCCGGGCTGCGATACTTGACCGAGTTCGCCACGCGCGTTGCGCCGGCCATCCGGTCAAAGTCAAATGAGCCGGTCGGATTGTTCGGCACGCCCAACGCGGTAAACGGCCCCTGGCGAAAATCGTAGATCCCGCCGAACAGGAACGCACCGTCATACAGTCCGAGCGTCAACGTTTCGAACATGAAGTCATACTGATTGCCGAAGGTCAGCGAGCCGAAGCGGTCGTTGGTGAGTCCAACCAGGGCCGTGCGGTTGAAAAGCTGCCCTGCGCCGGGAATCGTCGCGCCGCTGCCCAGATCGAACTGCGACGTGAGTTCGAAGATCGCCTTATTGCCGCCGCCCAGGTCCTCGCTGCCTTTGAAGGTCAGCAGATCCGGCGACAGCACGCCGCTGTCGAACAGCGTCGCGGCGCCGCCATGCTGGTTGTTCACATAAGTGACGCCCGCATCGATCACGCCTTGCAGTGTCACACTGCTTTGCGCGCCTGCGAAACCCGGCACCATCAACGCGACCGTGCAGCCTGCTATCGAAAAGCGCTTCGACTTCGTCCTCTTCATGCCCGTCTCCTTCATTCGCTGTTGAATATATTTCGCTGCTCGATACGAATGGCAACGCGCGTGAGTGCCGCCCCCTGACACGGACCGTCAATGCACTGACCATCTTCGAAACGGAACATCGCGCTGTGATGTGCGCACATCAGCAATTCGGCGTCGTAGGCCCAGAACGTGTTCGGCTCGTAGTTCAGCGGAATCGAAAAGTGCGGGCAGACGTTGCGATAGGCCCAGGCGTCGTCACCCCGGCGCACCACGACGATGCCAGGGGCACCCGCTTGCTCAGCGGCAATTTCCAGCGCGCCGCCGTCCGGAATATCGTCGAGCGTGCACATAAAACCCGCTTGAGGTTCGGGACTCGCCGCATTCATGACGTGCCCTCCTCACGCGAGTCGCCGACTCATCACGAAGTCGCGCTGGACTTCGAAGAACGGGCTCGGCAAGTCCCATTCCTTCGCGGCCGCCACGCTGTCGTTCGGCACGTAGTCGATTACGAGCGACGGCTTCGCGCCGAATACCGCGTCGGAGTCGACATATGGGTCACCAGCGGAATACAACGCGGTGGTGAGCGTCTCGTAGCCGGGCGCCTCGATCAGGAAGTGAATATGAGCAGGCCGCATCGGATGACGTCCGGTCGCGAGCAACATCTGTCCGACCGGGCCATCGGTCGGAATCGGATAACTGGTCGGCTTGATGGTTCTGAATGCGTATTCGCCGTTCGGTCCAGAACGGAATTTGCCGCGCAGATTGCTCTCGGGCTGATCGGGGTCCTGGCCTTCGTACATGCCGTTATTGGCCGTTTCCCACACCTCGATCAATGCGCCGGGCACCGGTGCGCCACGCTCGTCGACGAGACGGCCGTGGATGAGCGTCGGCTCGCCTTCGGTGCGCGCGATGTTGGCACCGAAGGCCTCATCTCTCGCTCCCTCGCGATAGAACGGGCCGAGCAGGCTGCTCTCGGTCGTGTCGCCGGTGCGTTCGTGATTGATCGCGTCGACCATGATCGACAGGCCGAGCGTGTCCGACAGCAGAATGAACTCCTGGCGAATGCCGCTGCACTTGTTGCCGGTCGCAGTCAGGAATTCAATGCCGCGGCGCCACTCCTCGCCGGTCAGTTCAACTTCGCTGGCAAACGCATGCAGATGCTTCACCAGCGCGGTCATGATCTGCTTGAGTCGCGGATCGGTGCAGTCGGCAAACGTCCTGAGCACGTTCTGCGTCAAGGGATGAATGGTTTCGTCGTTCATTGTCGACCTCATGCGCGATGGGGAGCCGACGGTGTCTCGACAGAATCGGTCGATGCATCGTGCGGTGAAGCTTGTTGTGAATCTTGCTGTGAAGCGCCGGCGTCGACGAACACGACGCGGCGTCCCACGGGGAACAATTGCAGTCCGTAGCGGCGCGATACCAAGCCCCACAGCCCTTGCGGAAAGAACATCGTCACGACGATCGCCAGCGCACCGAGTCCGATCAGATACCAGGTGCCGAAGTCGGAGAGGAACTGGTTCAGCACGAAGAAAATCAGCGCGCCGACAATCGGCCCTTCGAGCGTGCCCAGGCCGCCGATCATCACGATAAAAATACCGAACGCGGTCCAGTTCACCGAGAACGCCGCGTCCGGTGAGATACGCAGGTTGCCGACGAAATACAGACCACCGGCCAACGCCGTACCGCACGCGGATACCAGATAGACGAGCAACCTTGCACGCTTCACGTCGACACCCTGACTGCTGGCCGCCACGGCGTTGTCGCGCATCGCGGTCAATGCGAGACCGGCTTTGGAGCGCAGGAACAGATACAGCAGACCGATCGCCGCCGCGACGATAACGAGCGCGAGCCATAGCGTCAGCGATTCACGCAGCGCACGCGGCACGTCCTGCAGCGCGGTGAGGCTGGTGCCCGAACCACCGCCCAGCACCGATACGTTCGCCACCGTCAGCCGGAACACTTCGGCGATCACCCACGTGCCGATTGCGAAGTAACCGCCTTCCAGCCGGAACGCCACCATCGATGCCGGAATTGCGATGACCGTTGCGATTGCCGCCGCGATCGGCACAGCAACGAACGGCGAGATCCCGCAGTAGTTGGCGAGAATCAGCATCCCATAGCCGCCGATGCCGAAGAACGCCTGCTGCCCGATCGACACCATCCCGCCATAGCCCGCCAGCAGATTCCACATCAGCGCGAACACCAGATACGACGCGAGCTGCACGAAGTCGCGCATCGCATCGCGCCCTGCCCACCATGGCGCGCTCGCCACCGCCAGCGCGACGATCAGCAGCACGATCATCGCCACGCGGCTCGCACGGGTCGCGCGCCGCACTTCGAAGCCCCCTGCGGGCCGGTTCATATGCATCGTCATGTCGAGCCTCTATGCGGTTTTGGGCAGCAAGCCCTGCGGCCGGGCCACCAGCACGCCGAGAAACACCACGTGGCCAAGCCAGATACCCCAGCCGGGATCGAAGTAAAAGCCCACCTGCTGCGCAATACCGAGCGCCATGCCGCCGACGAAGGTGCCCCAGAACGAGCCCATCCCGCCGATGATCACTGCTTCGAACGCGTACAGCAGCAACGCCGGGCCATCGGTCGGCGACACCGCGGTGCGCATCGAATACAGCGCGGCAGCGACCGCGATCAACACGAACGCGATGCCCATCGCCAGCGCATAGGTGCGGCGATAGGAGACGCCCATCAGTTGCACGATCTCGCGATCATCAGAGGTGGCGCGAAACGCGCGGCCAAGCGGCGTGCGGCCAAACAGCCACTGCATGGCGAAAGCCAAAGCGGTGGTGACGACCAAAGTGACGAGCGGCAGATAGCCCAGCGTGATGCCGCCCGCGAGCGTGAGGCTCTTCGACTCGAAGCTGCCCGTTGCGATCGAACGCGGATCGGCGGAGAACACCTGTTGCAATACGTTCTGAATCACGATCGACAATCCGAACGTGACAATCAGCGAAGGCAGCGGATCGCGGCTGCTCACCCGGTTGAGGATCGTGTACTGCACCGCGTAACCCGCGCCAAACGCAATCACGAGCAGCAGAACCAGCGACACGGCGAGCGGCAGATGCGCGTAGTTCGTCAGCGCGAAGAGCACGAACACCAGCAACACGATGAAATCGCCGTGCGCAGTGTTGGTGAGCCGCATCACGCCGAACACCAGCGATTGACCCATCGCGAAGAGCCCATACAGCGCGCCCAGCAGCACACCCTGCACGACGATATTGATGAACGTGTTCATACGACCGCTCCAAAATATGCCTGCGTGATCGCCTCGTCCGACACCTCGGCCGATACACCCGCCAGCGACACACGCCCTTCCTGGAAGCAATAGAAACGCGACGACACGCGGCGCGCCAGTTGCACGTCCTGTTCGACGACGATCGCACTCATGCCGCCGGCGACGATCTCGGGCAACGCCGCATAGATCTCGCGCACGATCACCGGCGCGAGGCCGAGCGAAAGTTCGTCGCACATCAGCAGATCGGGATTGCTCATCAGCGCACGGCCGATTGCGACCATCTGCTGCTGACCACCCGACAAGGCAGTGCCCGCATGGTGACGACGCTCCCGCAATGCCGGAAACAGCGAGTAGACGCTTTGCAGGTTCCAGCGGCCGGGCCGTTTGGAAAATGCACCGAGCAGCAGGTTTTCCTCGACGCTCAGGCTCGCAAACAGACGCCGTCCTTCCGGCACCAGCGCGATACCCTTGCCGACGATGCTCGCCGCGGCCGCGCCGCCGACCGGCTCGCCGCGATACAGGATCTGCCCGGCGGAACGGGGACGCAGCAGGCCCGCCACCGATTTCAAAAAGGTCGACTTGCCCGCGCCGTTCGAGCCGATCAGCGCAATCACCTCGCCTTGCGCCACCGTTACATCGATGCCGAACAGCGCCTGGAAGTCGCCGTAAAACGCGCTCAGCGCGCGAGTCTCCAGTAATGCCGACATGGTCATGCCTCCAGTCCGAGGTACACGCGCCGCACTTCGGGGTCGTCCATCACGGCGCCGGGCAGGCCTTCGGCGAGCCGTTTGCCGAAGTTGATGACGAGCAGCCGGTCGGCCACCGCGAGCAATGCATGCACGACGTGTTCGATCCACACGATCGTCACGCCCGCCTCTTTCACGCGGCGAATCTCGTCAACGAGTTCGTGCGTTTCGGGTTCGGTCAGGCCGCCTGCTATTTCATCCAGCAACAGCAGTTGCGGTTGCGTAGCCAAAGCGCGGGCCAGTTCGAGGCGCTTGCGGTCCAACAGGCCCAGCGTGCCGGCCAACTGGTTGGCACGCGCTTTGAGACCCGTGCGTTCGAGTACATCCATGCAGACGTCGTAGGCAGCATGCTCGGCCAGTTCGCCGCCGAAGGTTGCGCCGACCAGCAGGTTTTCGAATACCGTCATGCCGCCGAACGGCCGCGGCACCTGATACGAGCGGCCGATCCCCGCCGCGCACCGGCGATGCGGCGGCAAGTGGTTCACATCCGCGCCGTCGAATTCGACGCTGCCCTGATCGGGCCGGACGTCGCCGCTAACGAGGTTGAATAGCGTGGTCTTGCCCGCGCCGTTCGGGCCGAGAATGCCGTACGTCTCGCCGCGTTCGACAGCGAAACTTATGTCATCGGTCACCTGCAGCGCGCCATAACGCTTCGACACACCGGTTAATCTGAGAACTGGGTTCATCGCCGCTCTCCGCAATGCGTTCACGCGATCAGCTTGAGCGGGCCGGATAGCGGCACGTTCGGCGCGAGCTGGTTGTTGACGATGGCGAGATCGAAACGATGCTTCTGCCCCTTCACCCATTGGCCACCTACCAACGGCGTTTTCGCGACGTTCTTCACCGGCCCACTGTCCCACGCGACATGACCGACCAGCGTATCGAGCTTCGTCGCTGCCACTGCGTCGCGGATCGCTTCATTCGAGTCGACATCTTTCGCGCGCTTTAACGAATCGACGGCGATTTCGAACAGCGCATGCGCGAAGCCGATCGGTTGCGTCCATTGCTTCGACGTGATGCGCTCGTAGTCGTCCGCGACTTGCCGCGCGCTTTGCCCCGTCAACGACGACTTGAACGGATGCGAAGGCGACCACCACACTTCGGTGGAGAGTCCGTCACCGAGATCGCCGAGCGCTTCGATCGAAGTGGGAAACAGCAGTGCCTTACCGATCGAAATGACCTTCGGCTTCAGGCCTTGCTGACGCGCCTGCACGAGAAAGTTCTTCGCGTCGGGCGGAATCACGACGCCGGTGACGATCTGCGCATTCGCCTGCTTGAACGACGAAATCTGTGCGGAGAAGTCCTGCGTCATGCTCTGGAAGCGGCCCGGGTCCTTCAGCGTGAAGCCCTTCTGCGCGAGCACGGGCGGGAAGCCAAGCTTCGCGTCACCCCAGGCGTTGCCGTCGCCATCGTTCGGAAACAGGCCGCCGACGCTGTGATTGGTCTGCACCGACTGCCACATGCCGGTGAACACGGCGATCACGTCCTCGAGTCCCCAGAAGAAGTGATAGGTGAAGCGGAAGCCTTTCTTCGGATCGCCCTTTCTGCCGAAGAACCACGGCTGCCATGGCACCACCGTCGACACGCAAGGCATCTCGTTCAGCTCGCACGCATCGCTGACCGGATTCGCGGTCTCAGGCGTACCGGAGACGAGCATGATGTCGACCTTGTCCTTCAGGATCAGATCATTGGCGACTTCGCCGGCGCGATTCGGATTCGACTGGCTGTCCTTGACGACAATCGACACCGGATAGGTTTTTCCGCCGATCACGATGCCGCTTTTCAGCGTCGTCTGCATCTGCTGGATCGTGAAGCGGTCGGCTTCACCGAACGGCGCGAGCGGGCCGGTTTGCGGCGATACGTAGCCGATTTTCAGCGTGCGCGGGCCGGCGGCGAAGACGAGCGGCGAGAACGCCGACGTTGACGCGGCGAGCGCGCCGCCTGCGGCGAGTGTGACGAAGCGGCGGCGCTTCGCATCGAAGGAATATGCGTCCATGGTTGTCTCCTGAATTTTTTTGTATGAGTGGGGGGCGTTCGTGCTAATCCGGCCGTCTGCCTTCGAACGCAGCTTCCAGCAACGCGCGTAGCGGCGTTCGTTCGACTGGCCGCGGATTCCAGTACGGATTCTTCAGCGCGAGATCGAGCGCGACGTCGAGATCGCTTGCGCTCACACCGATGTCTTTCAGCGCGGTAGGCGCGCCGTTATCGCGTGCGAGGTCGAATACGCCTTGCGCGGCGTCGTCGGCGTGCAGCGCGTGTGCGATACGCTTCATCGCCCCCGGTGCGGCCTCGCGGTTATAGGCGAGCACGTGCGGCAACACGATCGTGTGCGTTTCCGCGTGCGGCAGATTGAACGTGCCGCCGAGCGTATGGCATAGCTTGTGATGCAGCGCCATGCCGACGCTGCCGAGCACCGCGCCGCACAGCCATGCACCGTAGAGGCAATCACCACGTGCAGCGAGATCGTCCGGTTTCAGCATCACCCGGGGCAGACCTTGGCCGAGCGCACGGATCCCCTCTTCCGCCATCAGCTCGATGATCGGATTCGTGTCCTGCGCGTAGAGCCCTTCGGCCGCGTGAGCGATTGCGTTGATGCCGCTCGTCAGCGATAACGCGGGCGGCAGCGATGTGGTCAACGACGGGTCGTAGATCACCGTCTTCGGCAGCACGCGCAGATCGCGACCGGTCTTTTTGACACCGGCTTCGGTGAGGCCGTAAATCGGCGTCATTTCGGAGCCTGCATAAGTGGTCGGAATCGCGATGATCGGCAGCGAGGTTTCGAGCGCGATCGCCTTGCCGAGTCCGGTCGTCGATCCGCCGCCTATCGCGATCGCGCAATCGGCGCCGACCTGCATGGCAAAGTCACGGGCCGCGCGAGCGGTTTCGATCGGTACGTGCATCACGGCTTCGGCGTAGACGCCCGCCGCCCGCGAGCCAAGACTTGCCGCCAACGCTTCGGCCTGGGCACGCTGCTGCGGCGTGGACAGCACGATCGCCCGCGTGGCGCCGAGCAGGCCAATCTCACGATCCAACTGGTCGAGACTGCCCGCGCCGAAGATCACGCGCGACGCCAGGCCGTTATAGACGAACGATTCCATGGCGGTTCAGCGCGGGTAGTAAGGCGGAATCTGCGCATCCACGTTGACCCAGACCGACTTGGGCTGCGTGTATTCGCGCATCGCTTCGAAACCCATCTCGCGTCCATAGCCGCTCGCGCCGACACCGCCGAACGGGGACGCGGGGCTCACGCGCTTGTAGCAATTGATCCACACCATGCCGGCGCGAATCTCGCGGGCCACCAGGTGCGCGCGTTGCAGATCGCGTGTCCAGAGACCCGCGCCGAGACCGTACTCGGTGCCGTTCGCGATCGCGAGTGCTTCTTCGTCCGTGCGGAATGTCGTGACCGTCATGAACGGACCGAACACTTCTTCCTGCGAGACCCGATGCTCCGGCTTCGCTTCGACGATGGTCGGCTCGACATAGCAGCCATTCGCGAGCGCGGCATCGTCCGGCGCCTTGCCGCCCGCCAGCACGCGGCCACCCTGTTCCCGTGCGACGTCGACGAACGACAGCACGCGGTCGCGATGCTGACGCGAGGTCAGCGGGCCCATTTCGGTCAGTGGATCGAGCGGATTGCCGATCCGGATCGTGCGGCTCAATGCGGCGAACTTCTCCAGCACTTCGTCAGCGATCGATTCATGGACGATCATCCGTGAACCGGCGATACACGCTTGCCCCTGGTTGTGGAAGATCGCGAACGCGGAGCCTTGCACAACGGCATCGATATTCGCGTCGCCGAATACGATGTTCGCGCCTTTGCCGCCGAGTTCGAGCTGCACCTTCTTCAGATTGCCGCTCGACGCCTGCACGATCTTGCGCCCGATCGCCGTCGACCCGGTGAAGGCGACCTTGCTGATCTCCGGATGCTCGGCGATGTACTGACCCGCCACATGACCCAGGCCCGGCAAGATATTGACGACACCGTCCGGAAATCCAACCTCGGCCATCAGTTCTGCGATCGCGAGACTCGACAGCGGCGTGAGTTCAGCGGGCTTCATGATCACGCAGTTGCCCGCGGCAAGCGCCGGCGCCATCTTCCAGCTCGTGAACATCAGCGGGAAATTCCACGGCACCACTTGCCCAACGATGCCGACCGGCTCGCGCGTCATGTAGTTCAGAAAGCCCTGTTCGACCGGAATCACCGAGCCTTCGAACTTGTCGGCCATGCCGCCGAAATAACGGAACGTAGCCGCCGTGCGCGGCACATCGAGATTGCGTGTGTCGCGAATCGGATGGCCGGTATCGAGCGATTCGAGGCGCGCCAGCGCGTCGGCATTCGCTTCGATCGCGTCGGCGAGTTTGAGCAGCAAACGCCCCCGCTCCATCGCGGCGAGATTGCTCCACTTCGGAAACGCCGCCTTCGCCGCCGCCACGGCGCGATCGACATCGGCGGGTCCGGCCATCGCGACTTCGGCAATCACCGAGTTGTCGTGCGGATTAAGGGAGGCGAGCGTTTCGCCGTTTGCAGCCGGCACGAAGCGGCCGCCGATGAAGAGTTGCGTTTGCATGTCAATCCCGCACAAGTAAAACTTTGGACGTGACATTCCCCGCGGCGCCAGCGGTCTGGCGCCGTTCGATCGACGATCGGAGGGAATGTCTGAGAGTTAGATCTGGATCGGATACGGCGGCAGTTCACCGCTTTCGTAGCGCTTCGGCAGATCGGGGGTGGCGTTCTCCCACACCAGCAGCATCGAACGCTTCTGCGAGTAGCCCTTGTGGCGGATGTCGGCCGGCATCGCAGCGATATCGCCCGCGTTCATCGTGATGCGCGCACGCGGCTCACCGCTGTCTTTATCGGCGACGTCCCAGATGATCTGGTCGGACAGTTGCAGGAACCATTCGACGCGGTCGTTGCCATGAAACACCGGCAGCACGAATTCCTCGGTGGTCGGACAGAACAGGCTCTGCTGGCAGACCGACGTGACCGACGGATTCCACGTCACGTCCGAGCGCGACAGGTACTTGAAGAGGCTGAACGCATGCAACGCGCTCTCGAATCCTGGCTCCGCATGAATCTCAGGTTCGTCCTGGACCACATCGGCGAACTGGCGATTGACCGGCAAGTCGTCGCGCAACGGCGAATCGCCTTCGAGACCCGGCATGCGCTTCGTGGCGATCCGCGTGCGCTCGATCGCGGCGATGTTGTCGCCATGTTTCGTGCCGAACGCGGAGCCGGTTTCTTCGGGCGCGGCGAACGGGTCGAAGCCTTCGTTGACCCAGTCCCGCAGAATCGCCTTGAAGGTGGCCATGATGAGCGGCGTATCGAACTGCTGCGTGTGATCGATACCCGCTTCCTTGAAACTTGCGTTGTACGCACCGGCGTACATGTCGACCTTGCCGTAGTGATTGCGCGTGCCGATCACTTCGTCGAAATTGACCCAGCCGTAGAAGAAGCCCCAGGCCACGTCGCGCATCATCGCGCGCAGGAAGTCGTCGGCGTGCATCTGGTGCGAGCGGGTCTCGCCTTTGGCGGGCCATTTGACGGTAGCGAAATAAGCATCGCGGCTGAATTCGAAATCACCGAGGCGGAACGTGCGATAACCGGACACCGCGTCGGCCTCGCTCGCGGTGACGTTTTGCAGGGTGCTTTTGTCCATGATGGGCTCCAGGAGAAGATCGATCGTGTAGAGGGAATCAGTGGATGCAGATGTCGGCCCACTTCTCGACCGAATAGCGCCCGAGGATCGTCTGCACGAGCAGCACGCCCTTCGTCCTCGCTTCGAAGCGATACGCGGCGCCCGCAGGCAGCAGCGCCTGATGGCCGCGACGCAGCCGCACATAACCCATCGACTGGCCCGACGGTTGGCCTTCGAGCCGCACGCTGCCTTCGGTCTGCGCGTCGACCAGCGGTCCGTCCGACGGCTTGATGAAATAGATATCGATCTCGCCGTCGAGCACGACCGCGAATTCATCGTGCGACGCAGCAAACCACGGCGACGCGCCTTCCGCGCGCAGTGTCTCGATCACGTACTTGAGATTCTTGCCGACGACGACTTTCTCGTAGGGCGCGGCGCGGCTCGCGACCTCGAACACGTTCGACATCGCGTAGTGCTCCGGTTTGCCGTTGATGATTTCGATGGAGCCTTTGCGGAAATTGTCCAGGCTACCGAACCAGGTCTGTTGCATGTCTGCCTCCAGTTGATCTAAGAATCCGCGAATGCGTTGCATGGATCGAAGATTAAGTGGCGGCAGGCGCAACAGCAATGTTCTGAGGGTCGGGAAACGCGAACCATGGGTGCTTCAAAATCGCGCCAGGGAAACTACCTGGTGGAGAACCCGGGCGGTTCTCCGCTGGTTCGCCGGTGGTTCTCAGTCTTCGGCCAGCTCCTCGCCGACGCTCTTGGTCTCGTCGTCCGGCGGTGAAATGCCGAGCGCCTTGTCCCACTGCGGTTCGCGCAGATAGCGGGCGCGCAGGAAGTCGACGAAAGCCTTGACCTTGGTGGTCGAGCGGTGCGAGGCGGGATAGACCGCCGACAGCCACAACGGCGGCGCCGCGTACTCCGGCAGCACCCGTTCGAGGCGCCGTTCGAGCAGATCGGCCGCAGCGACCATCGTCGGCAGATAGACGACGCCCGCACCGGCCCGCGCGAACTCGAGCAGCAGGTGCACGCTATTGGTTTTGAGCACCGGATTCAGCGCGATTTCGAAGCACTCGTTGCCTCGCATCAGCGGCCACTTGTCGCCCCATGGGTAGTACGAATAGCGGGCGAAATCGTGCCGCAGCAGGTCGAGCGGCGTTTCGATCACCGGCTCTTCCTTCAGATAACCCGGCGCCGCACACAGCACGCCACGCACGGGAAACAATCGCCGCTCCACCAGCAGGTTGGAGGCCGGCGGATAGATCTGCAAAGCCAGGTCGAAGCCTTCCTGCACCGGATCGATCACCCGGTCGTTGACGGTCACGACGAACTCGACGCGTGGGTAAGCGGCGCGGAATTCGATCAGTGTTTGCGAAAAATGGCCAAGCGCGAAGCCCGGCAGAACGTGGATATTGAGCGTGCCGGCAAGCGCCTGCGGATCGCCGCGCGAGCGTCCGGACAGATCGTGGACCTTGTTGACCAGTTCGGCACATTCGCGGTAGTAAGTCTCGCCGAGTTCCGACAGGCGCACCGCGCGCGTCGAACGATGAAAGAGCGGCACGCCGAAATGGTCTTCAAGCTGCTTGACGCGCGAGGTCACCACCGATTTGGCGACACCCAGCTGGCGCGCGGCACCGGCGAAGCTTTGCGCTTCCGCCGCCCGCACGAACGCTTCCATCGACATGAACAGGTCCATCTTGTCTCCTCCGGTCACCGTGGCCCGTAGTCTGCCTTGCTATCGGCAAGTGTAGTCTGCTTCGGGAGACTGGACGCGGAAACGGCATTAAACACCGGTGCGAGCCCCATGCTGTCGAGTAACCTGCTGAATTCACCGAGCCGTTTGTGCAGGTACGCCGGCACATCGACATCCGCGTAATCGTAGAAGCCACGCGCATCGCGCAGGCCATCGCGGCCTTCACGCATGTTGTCGCTGACGATCGCGGCGGGCAGGAAGCGTGGATCGATCGCCCTCGCCAGATAGTGCGACGCATAGTAGAGAATGTCGCAGCCGCCCCAGTCGATAAATTCGAGCAGACCCAGCACGGAAAACCGCAGACCGAAGCCGGTACGGATAGCCGTATCGATGTCTTCCGCGCTGGCAACGCCCTCCTCGACCATGCGCGAGGCCTCGTTCATCGCCAGCGCCTGGATGCGCGGCACGATGTATCCCGCCGACGGCGCGCACACCACCGGCACTTTGCCGACCCGGCGCAACAAAGCGACAACGCATTCAACGGTCTCTTTCGCTGTGGCATCGCTACGACTGATCTCGACGAGCGGCATCAGATGAGCCGGGTTGAGCCAGTGCGCGTTGAGAAGCCGCCGGGGATGCACGACCACTTGCTGAAGCTCGGTCACAAGAAACGTCGACGTAGTCGATGCAAACAGCACCTCTGCTCCGGCGTGTTCACATAACCAGGCGAACGCGGTCTGCTTGGCCTCCATCACTTCGGGCACGGCCTCGAAGACGATCTCGCCTTCTGCTAGCCCTTCCCGCGCGCGCTCACGATCCACGATGATGATGCGCGCCATCGTCTCCGCTGCCTGTGCCTCGGTGATGCGACCGAACACCACCGGCGTCTGCAACTGCCGCACGATCTCGCCACGCGCGGCAGCCGCAAAAGCGCTACGGGCTGCCGGGTCGCGCGCCTTGAAGTCGATCAGCGTCACGCGCAAGCCGGCATAAGCGAAGGCAAGCGCGATACCTTGCCCCATCCGCCCCGCACCGAGGATATGAACGTGCTGGATCTCGATGGCCGCGCTCATTGGTCGAAACCCCGTTCGAGCAAGGCCGTCATCGCCGCGCGCGAAAGCGACGCGAGGCCCAGCCGCTCGAGCGTGCGGCCTTCGCCGAACAGGTCGCGCTCCGACACTGCGCTCGCCAGATTCAGCAGACCTTCGGCGACGGGCGTCGGCACTCCGGCCCAACGTGCCGCCGAAACCAGAAACGACAAACCGAGCCGCGTATCTTCGAGCATATAGCGGTGCGTCTTCAGATCGATGTCCTCGCGCCAGTCGCCGCTATCCGTCAGCTTGCCGTGCGCGCCGCGGCCGTACATCCACTCGTCGCCCTCGCTCGCGTAGTGGTCGGCGAGCGGCAAATGCGGCGCGCCGTAGCCGAGCGCCTCGCGTACCGCCATACGCTCGCCGTCGAGCACATTCGTTACGCGGCGGATCGACGGTTGCGTGCCTTCGTTGTGGATGTCCCAGGCATCGAAGTGCTCGAGCGGGCCGGCGTTCATCATGATCAACGGCGGGTGGATCACCGGTCCCGCGTTCATCAGGGCGCCGCTCAACGCATCCTCGATCGGCTCGACCGATGGATAGGCCGCCTGCAGCACCGGAACCGCCCACGTCGCAAACCGTGCGGGAAAGACGCCGCTCGGCAGGCGCGTGGCGTACGCGCTCACCACCACATTGTCTTCGCCATGTTTTCGCGCGAGGTACGGCAACGTGCCGGTCTCCGCGAATGCCACCTCGTTCGCGTTGCCCGCCTCGTGCATCGCCTTCGCGAACACATAGCTGCCGAACGTGCCGGGCGGCAGGAACACCACCTGATGGTCCGCGAGAAATGGTGCCAGTTGAGCCGCCAGCGCTTCGTGCGTCGTTGAAGGCAGCGGGATCACGATGAGCCGTGAGCCCTCCACCGCTTCCGCAAGATCGTCGACGAGACGGATCGCGCCCGGTTGCCCTCCGATCGGCACCCGCCGCTCGCCGCGAAAGTCCTTGACCTTGAGCGCGCCGAGTTCGCGCAGCCGCGCCGCGGCGACCGTATCGCGGCGCCACCACGTCACGTTGTGGCCTTTTTCCAGCATGTCGATCACGGCCGCATAGCAGCCATGGCCTCCGCCCAGTACGCTGACATTCATCACACTTCTCCTTGTTCGATGATCGTCAGACTACGGGGCCACCGGCACAAAGACGCTTCACAGCGCGCAAGCCGCATTCAAATCCGGCAACTCAATGCAAGCGCCGTCGCGCGCCTGATGAACAATCGCGCTATCCGGGTCGATCCGTTCTTGCGCGAAAAAAATGGCCATCGCATGATGAGCGCGCTGCCCGCTCCCCGCTTCGAGGCCCATGAATGGAAATCGCGATTTCACGCAGAAACCGTAACCGTCTGATCGCATCGCACGCCCGCGAGGATATCGAGCGGGAAGTGTCACAGGTGCTCTGTCCGCACCGGATGGAAGTCCCGCACCGCGGCCCGCTCAACGCCGAGCTATACGGCGTCGCGCTCCATCAGGCGATGCTCCTCGAACTCCACTACGGCAGCGAAACCCATATCGATGCCGGCGACATCGGCAATCACTACCTGTTTCGCACCACACTCAGCGGCCAATGCGCGCTGGAATCGGGTGGCGAACGCGTTTCGCTGCGGGCCGGGAGCCTGAGCGTGTCATCGCCCGCACGTATGAGCCGCATCGTCACGGACCGCGAATGCCGCAACCTGCTCTTGCGGATCGACCGGCAGGCGCTCGAGGTCAAGCTTGCCGAGATGTTGAACGACAGCGTCAAACAACCGCTCGTGTTCGATCTCGCTTTCGACAATGCACATACGGGCACCACGGTTTTTTTGTCGACCTTGCGCTACCTGTGCAATCTGTGCGACCAGTTCGACGAGCCCGCGCAGGAACGGATCTTCGGCCGCGATCTCACGCAGTGGCTGATGACCGTTCTGCTCAGCCAGTTGCCGCATTCGTACAGCGCGACGCTGGCGCGTGCCTCCTCGTCGCCACTGCCGGTCCACGTGCGCCGCGCGCGCGACTATATCGACGCCCACCTCGACGAGCCGCTGCGGATGGACGCCTTGGCGCGCGCCGCCGGTGTGTCGACGCGCACGCTGCAGAACGGTTTCAGCCAGTTCCTCAATAGGTCGCCCGGCGGCTATATCCGCGAACGGCGGCTCGAGGCCGTGCACCGCGCACTACAGACGCAGCCTGAACGCTCAGTGACCGATATTTTCGTCGAGCACGGCGTGCACAGCTTTGGGCATTTCGCCAAGGCATACGCGCGGCGCTTCGGTTGCCTGCCATCGGCCACCGCGAAGCGCATGGTGCGCAACTGACTCTCATGCAGACCGATCCCGCCAATTCTGCCGATCCCGCCGATTCCACCGCTTCCGATCCGCACGAACATGACCCGTTGGCCTTCACAGAGACCACCGGGGCCCCTCGCGTGCGGGACCTCGATCTGAACCTGCTGAAGGCATTTCACGCGGTGTACATCGAGAAAAATGTCGGCCGTGCGGCGTTGCGGCTGGGGATCACACAACCTTCCGTGAGTCACGCGCTTGCCCGCCTGCGGCTCGTGTTTCGCGACGCGCTGTTCGTGCGTACGCCCGGCGGTGTCGAAGCGACGCCGCGTGCGCAGCGCCTCGCGATTTCCATCGATCGCGTGCTGGACATCCTCCAGGACATGCTCGATGAGGGCGCGCAGTTCCGCGCCGCCACGTCGCGCCGCGTGTTCCGCCTGCATATGAGCGACTTCGCCGAAGCCGCGTTTCTGCCGACGCTAATGCGCGAACTCGATACGCGAGCGCCCGGCGTGGTGATCGAAACCCATCAGATCGACGACAGCCAGTTCAACGTCGCACTCGAATCGGGCCGCATCGACTTTGCGCTCGGGCATTTTCCGCATGCGTCGAGCCACTTTCACCATAGCGAACTGCTGCAGGAGCGTTATGTGCTGCTGATGGCGCGACGCGTGGCGGAGCAGTTCGAACTGCGGGAAGGCTATACGCTGAATGCGAACGTGCCCGCGGGACTGCACTTCATCGCGGTGACTTCACACCCGCAATCGGTCGAACTGCTCGAACGCTATGGGCTCACCTCGCGCGTGCGGATTGCGGTGCCGAACTTCATGGTGGTGCCGGCCATCCTGAGCCGCTGCGATTACGCGCTGATTCTGCCGCGCACCGTTGCGCGCGCGTTCTCCACGCTCGGTGAATCGGCCGTGTTCGAACTCGAAGATGCGCTCACGTGGCCCGTGAACGCTTACTGGCATCGCCGTTTCGATGCCGATCCCGGCCACCGATGGCTGCGCGGTGTGCTCATGGAGCTGTTCCGGATCGGCGCCCGTGAGCCTTTCGACAGTTGGCTCAGCGCGCCGCTCGATCTCAATCCGGAAGGCGTACGTAGCGCCTGAACGGGTCAAAAGGGACGCGCCGGTTCATCAGCGCGTCCGCTTGATCGGCCGCCTAGAAGGCCGTCATGATGCCGGCCACCACCGAGCTTGCGGTCGCACCAGCCTTCGCTACCGACACGCCGCCACCCGCCGCGCCGTTGACCGTGAAGTTCGCGTGTGCGCCGTTGCGGATCATCGCCGCGCCCGTATAGAGCACGGTGCGCTTCGAAAGCGGATAGTCGCAGCGCACGCCGAACGAATCAGCATTGCCTTCGCTGTCGGCCACTTTGCGGTAACGGCCGTAGCTCAGCAATACCAGCGAACGGCCAACCGGCACGGTGGCGTCGAGCTCGAACAGATCGTTGTGCGGATTCGAACTGGCGGCGTTCACGCTCGTCGCGACGTCCGGCCCGCCGCGATGACGTAGATAGATGAAAGCCGGTTTGACGAAGCCGAAATCGTACGAGATTGCCCCGAGCGCGTAATTGCCGGCGGCCGTCGGACTTTTCGCGTTCAGTGCCGCCGCGCTCGCCGGACTGAAGGTCTGCTGCATGTAGTCGGCGTCGACCGACAGACTGCCGTTCACATAGTTAACCGACGCGCCATAGGTATCGCCCAGCGTCGAAGGAACGTTCGACGCACCATTCGCTCCGCGCGCGGCGATAGCCCGCACCAGCACGCCGCCCATACGGGGCGAGGAATAGCGTATCGAGTTATTCACGCGCAAAAAGGCCGGCCCGACGAAGTTATTCGCCGCATTGCCCCATGCAAGACCGGCGCCGTCTCCCGGCAAGCTGTAGGTCACGAATGACGTATGCAGCACCGTGTAATTGACGCCGGCCTGCATCGCGCCAAACGGACCCGCCAGCCCGACCCACGCTTCGCGTCCGAACAGCGCGCCGTTGTTGCCGAGCGTGCCGTTGGCCGAGTTGAAGCCGTTTTCGAGCTTGAAGATCGCGCGATAGCCGCCGCCGAGATCTTCACTGCCCTTCAAGCCGAATTGCGTCGCGGAGATATCGCCGCTTCCCATCCGCACCACGTGGTTAGGACCGAAATTCGCGTATTCGATCGACGTGTCGATCCGTCCGTACAAAGTCACGCTCGATTGCGCAAGCGCGGGTGCCGCTGCGAGGCTCAGCAGCGACACGCACCACATCCGTTTGGTCATTCCTTTAGTCCCGGCGAAAGTCTGGTTCTATCTGCCGCGCGGATTTGCCGTCGCGACGCTCGTGTTTTCCGCCTTCCCCAAAGCCTTTCGTTTGATGGAGCGGAAAACGAGGCGAGTCTAGGAACACCAATTTCGAGCGTCGATGAATGCGCACATATAACACTTATAGACAGCACGAATGAGGTGCGCCGCGCACCGTACAACGGCCTCTTTCGCCCTACTGGACAAGCCTTTCCGGCCGCCTCCTGGGGAAAACTTTAGTGACCCAGGGGAATCTCGCCGTGTGTGCGCAGGCCTTGCGTATATGTTTCGGAAATTTGTTTACATACGCTGCATCGCAACCTCATTGCAACCTCATCGCAACTTCGTCGAATATCAGGCACAGGAGAATCGGCATGGCCGTATCAACGAGCAATAACCCTGCGCGCAGGCGCTATACGTACGAGTGGTACGTGGTACTGATCTGCATGCTTGCGTATGTGTTTTCCTTTGTCGACCGGCAGGTTCTCGCGTTGATGATCGAGCCGATCAAGAAGGATCTGCATCTGACCGACACGCAGTTCAGTCTGCTGCAAGGCTTCGCGTTTTCGCTCTTCTATGCGGTGATGGGCATGCCGCTCGCGTATCTCGCCGACCGCTTCGCCCGCCCTCGCATCATCGCGACAGGCATTGCGTTGTGGAGCCTCGCCACCGCGGCCTGCGGCGTTAGCCAGAACTTCATCCACATGTTCCTTTCCCGCATGAGTGTCGGCGTGGGCGAAGCCGCGCTATCGCCCGGAACGTATTCGATGTTGAGCGACTACTTTCCGAAGGAAAAATTGGGGCGCGCGGTGGGCGTGTACTCGCTGGGTTCATTCATCGGCGGCGGGATGGCATTCCTGATCGGCGGATACGTGATCCATCTGCTCAAGCAGATGACGACGATCAGCGTGCCGCTTCTCGGCGACGTGCGTTCGTGGCAACTCACGTTCTTTATCGTCGGATTGCCGGGCTTTCTCGTTGCTTTGCTGTTTATCCTCACCGTGCGCGATCCGGCGCGTCGAGGACTCGTGCGGGATGGCGCAGGCCAGGCAAAACGCGTGTCGATGGGCGACTCGCTGCGCTTCATCGGGACGCATGGCAAGACGTTCACCTGCCACTACCTCGGCTTCTCGTTCTATGCGATGACGCTGTTCTGCCTGATGAGCTGGACACCCGCGTTCTATATCCGCCACTTCGGACTCACGCCGGCTGAAGCCGGTTACACGCTCGGCACGATCCTGCTGGTCGCGAACACCATCGGCGTGTTCTGCGGCGGATGGCTCAACGACTGGCTCATGAAGAAAGGCCGCACGGACGGCCCGATGCTCGCGGGCTTCATCGGCGCAGTTGGGATGCTGGTGCCGGCCGTTGCTTTCACACAGGTCGACAGTCTGAACGTGTCGCTTGCGCTGCTGGTCGTTGCGATGTTCTTCGCGTCGTTCCCGATGCCTACTTCGACCGCCGCGATGCAGACGCTCGCGCCGAACCAGATGCGTGCGCAGATTTCAGCGGTGTTTCTGCTGGTCTCCAATCTCATCGCACTTGGCATCGGCACGACGCTCGTCGCGTTGTTGACTGACAAGGTGTTCGGTTCGCCGAAAGCGGTTGGCGACTCGATGTCGATCGTTAATCTTGTTGCCACGTTGCTGGCTGCAGGGTTGTTGTGGTTGGGGTGCAAGCAGTTCCGACTCAGCCTTGCGCGTGAGACGGGTTCAACGGCGGCCGGGGCACATCACGGCGCCGCAGACGCCGCGCATGCCGGCGGCGTTGCGCCGCTCGTGGGACAGTAAGCCTTTTCTTGCTTCGTTCTTAACCCGTATCTTTGCACTATCCGCTGAAGGAAGAACCGCCCGCTTTCGGGCGGTTGAGCATTGGACGGCAGTCAGCGAACCGAATTCGTCCGCCTTCTCGGTGCTTAATGTTGCACGGGAGCTGGCTGTTCGTCCGCGTCTTCTTCTTCGTTTGTCGCGGATTTGGCTGACGTTTGTTTGGCCGGGCTTGGCTTCGTGGTTACCGGCGTTTCCGTCGTCGCTATTTGTGATGCCTCTGCGAGAAGGCGCGCTGCACGGCTCGCGGTGATGCGGCTCTGCGGGATGCCCTTCGCGTCGAGCGCGATCACCTGGTATAGCTCACGGTCGCACTCGAGCTCCCGATGATATTGCTCTGCTGTGTCGACAAGCAATTCAAGCATGGTCTGCTGGCGTCGTCTTTCGTCGCTCGTGATGGCAGGATTCCTACACATTGAGGACGCAAGTGTGATCAATGTGTTGAGTTGGCTCAATTGCCGGTTGCAGAGGGCGAAGGTGGAAAGCGCAAGCTTTTCGTACTGGAGCGCGTCGACTGGCGGGCGTGAAGCGGGTTGGGATTGTTTTGTAGGTTTGTTGCTCATGGTGCGACCTCCCTGGTACTTCCTGGATCGCCCGACACTCGCTTGAGGAAGTGGGTGAGCGGGCACGTGGCGGGTTTGGAAGACCGGTGTTCTAACGAGCCGGCGAGCCTTGCGGCTCCCCCACCACAGCCCGCCCATAGAAATACAGACGTGCATAGGTAGACGCACGCCCGCCTGGGCGGGTGTGCGGTTAGAACAACAGGCTTCCACACCTGGCTGCCGGGTGTTTCCCGACGGCTTGATGATTATAAATCAAGGCAGCCGCGTAGCGTTCAACCAGGCAGGCTAAGTGTTTGCGTTTGACCGATTGGACAAGGCATCGTCGGCGGCGGTTGGCGTGTTGTCGCGGACTCGGAGGTCACAGAGGACGCGGGCGGCTGGTCGTCTCTGCGTCGACAGTCTGCGCGCAGGTGTATCCGGGGTTCGTCAGTGTCTGAACTTGGCGGTCGATGACAGTCCGATCGGCCTTAACGGACGTTCGACTTCCATCTGATTGCAACCGGTCGAATGACTGCTCTCCGAGAACGCGGAGGACTGAAGTCGACCCTAAGCGGACCGGCTCAGGTAGACCGGCCGAAGGCTGGTTCGGGAACGACAACGGCCACTGATCTTACGGCTGTCGACGCGGACGAATTAGTACTTCGCGGCATGGGGGTTGGGTCGTGCGACGGTGAGAGAAAAAGCGCGCTTCATAGCAACGTTGTCCGCATCGACGTAAGTTCTTCGGCGACCTGACCACTCAGAACGAATGCCGGATGCCGACGGCCACGCCGGTCTGGTCCGCACCGGGCGTGACATCGTTGTCGGCCCCGCGCACGCCCACCGTGGAAAACGACGGATTGCTGACATACGCGCCTTCGGCATATAGCTCGGTTCGCTTCGAGAGCGAGTAATCCACTAGCAGGATGCCCATTGTCGGTCCGCCGCGAGGATTCCGATATTGCGTGCGATACACGCCCGCTGAAATGAGCAGCGGCGCCACCGCGCGATAGTTCACGCCGCCCCAGTACAGCATCGAACTCGCCAGCGTCGAGGTGTTGCTGACGTTGAGCCAGCGCAATCCCGCCAATACCGTCACCGGGCGGAAATCGTAAGAGACGCCAAACATGGCACGGCTTTGCGTATTGCTCTGCGTCGCAATCGACGTACCCTGCAACTGGTCGTATGTTACGCCCGCGCTCAGCGGTCCATTATCGTAAAGAAGCGCAGCGCTCATCTCACGGCCAACCTTGGTCGCCCCGGGCACGTTGGCGCCGTTCGGGATCGTCGAATCGTAGCCGCTGCTATAGAGTGCCGCAAAGGTCACTCCCGCGACGTGCACACCGTAGCGAATGGAGTTGTCGGCGCGATTCACGAGTTGCGCATCCATCGACTGCGCCGAATAGCTCGGATTGAGCGTCAGCGGATCGTATTTGTACATCAACTCGTAAAGCAGATTCTGATGGCGTCCGAGCGTCACCGTGCCGTATGGCGTCGACACGCCGACGAACGCCTTGCGACCGAAGAGGCGTCCGCCTTGGCCGAGCGCGCCGTTGTTCAGGTTGAAACCGCCTTCGAGCGTGAACACGGCCATGTAGCCGCTGCCGAGGTCTTCGTTGCCCTTGAAGCCCCAGCGCGATCCCGCGAGATTGCCCGACTGCTCGCGAACGGCGGATGCTGAGCGTTGGCCCTGCACGACATGATTCGCATATTCGACGCCGACGTCGAGAATTCCGTATAGCGTAACGGAGCTTTGCGCGTGAACGTGCGCGGACGCGCACACGCACCCCGCCGCAATCAGCGAGGCGATCAGGTTTCTTTTCATTGTTCTTGCTTGTGATGTGAGGAGCACGCCCGATGCGCCGGTCTCCACGGCGCATCGAACGCGTTGTAAAGGGGCGCGCGAGACGTCGCCGATATCAGATTTTGAAGCTCTCCAGCGTGGCGGGATGAAACAGCTCTTCCGGCTGCAGCAACCGGTTCGACAAGCCTTCCTGGTGATGCCGCGTCAGGAAGCGCGACAGCACATCACGGTTCGGCTCGAAGCCGTACGACCAGAAATCGTGGCCCATCAACCGGCGCGCGTTGCGCAACTGCTCTTCGACGAAGGGCAGCGTCACTTTGGTCGCGGAGGTGTCGCTCAGCTTCGCGAGCGCGACAGCCTTGCTTTTCTCGAACGCCTTCGCGATCGCGCCCGGCAGCCACGGATGCTGCTCCGCCAGCGTCCGGCGCACGCCCAGCAGATGCATGATCGGGAACAGCTTCGTGCGGGTGTACCAGTCGGCGGCGGCCTTCTGCGGATCGTCGTAGAGATACTTCACGTTCGGATGACCGTTCGTGAAGCACGACGGCGCTCGCGGGCCGATGACCGCATCGATTTCGCCGGATGCCAGAAGGCCCGTGATCGTCGCGTTCGACGGCGCGTTCTCCAAACGCACATCGGCGGGCAGGTTAAGCCTGATCTTCTCCTCGCGGCCCGTTTCCTCGTAGCCACCGCGTACCCAGGTCACGTCCGACGCCTTTAGACCGTGATCCTCTTCGAGAAACAAACGCGCCCACACATTGGCCGTCAATTGATACTCGGGCACGCCGATGCGCTTGCCCTTCAGATCAGCGGCCGTATCGATGCCTCGATCGGTGCGCACATAGATCGACGTATGCCGGAACGCGCGCGACGGAAAGATCGGCACGCCGATATACGGACTCGTGCCGGCCACCGTCTTCACGCTATAGCTGGAGAGCGACAGTTCGCAGATGTCGTAATCGGCATGACGGAATGCCCGGAAGAAGATCTCCTCCGGGTCTTGCAGCATGAAGACCGGATCGACGCCGTCGATCTGCACCTCGCCGTCCACGAGAGGACGCATGCGGTCATAGTTGCCTACCGCTACCGACAGATTGAGCTTGCCCATATTCAAAGTTCCCTGATGATTGGTTTTCTAGCCGCCGATGAGCGCGTCGCGCTGTTCTGCGCTGGATCGCAGCATCGCGAGGCAGATTTCGAGCGTGCCGCGTGCCCAGACACCATCGTGCAGCGGCGCGATATCGCCATGCACGGCGGCGATAAGTTCGTCGATGACTTCGGCGCGGGGCACGGCAGGCGCGTCGAGTTCGACGCGCTCCCGACGTTCGTCACCGTAGACGAGGATGGCATCGGGCATCGGCCGCAGATCGCCGTGCTCGCATGACACGATGAGCGGTCCGAAGTGCTGATGACGCTTGCGCGCTTCGGGCGTTGTCTGGGAAAGCGGCGTGTAGGCGTTGCCGCCATAGGTGCCTGCAGCTTTCAGCCGCGCTTCTTCTTCCTTAGACTCCACGCGCGCCAACTTGCGGCGCGCGTTGCCGTATTCGTCGGCGCCGCGTGTCTGCCCCATCTCGCCGATCCAGCCGGTCCACTCGTCCGAATCGAAATGGGCGTAGCCGTTGTATGCGAGCGTCGCGAAGGCGCCGTTCTCGAACCAGATCGTTGCGGTGTAGGCGCCTTCGGTCGGACGCGCCCGATCCCAGTTGCCCACTGCCGCTCGGATGCGCGTCGCGCGGCTGCCTGCGAGCAGCCGCACGATATCGACCTGATGCGCGGCCTGGCTGAAGACGGCTCCGCCGCCATCTTCAGTCTTCAGTTCCTCCGGCCTGCGCGGACGAAACAGATAGTCGGTGTAGTTGAGCGCCTGGATCATCTTCACGTCGCCGTACGCGCCCGATGCGACCAGTTCACGTGTGCGCAGATATGGCGTATCGAAGCTATGGCAATGACCGACGATCAGATGCACACTCGCGTCGCGGCATGCGGCGATCATGTCGTCGCATTCGTCGAGCGACAACGCCATCGGCTTCTCAACAAGCACGTGCTTGCCGTGCGATGCCGCGATCCGCGTGTGCGCCGCGTGAAACTGATGCGGACTCGCAATGTAAATCGCATCGATGTCCGGCAGGCGCGCGAGCGCTTCAATATTGTCGAAGGTGGGTGCGTCGAAATCGGCTTCGAACTGCTTGCGGGCCTGCGCGCGAGGATCGCATGCGCCGACGAGTTGCACGCGTGTGTCAGCGAGAAACGTCGGCACCATCAGCGAGAATGCGCGGCCGAGACCCGCAATGCCGAGTCGGATCTTCTCCATCAGACCTGAACCTGATAGTTCGGCTCGAGTTCCGCCGCTGCTCCTTCAGCGCGCTCGACGCACACGGGGTGCGCGGCATACTGCTTCCAGTCCGTGTCCTTCGGCACCATCGCCTGGAACGAGCACACGCTGCGCGGGATCGCGTTCTCTCCGGCTCCGATCGCCGTTTCGCCCGACTGGAATTCCTTCAGCGCATCGAGCATGCGGCGGCGGAATTCGACCACAGCGACGTCGCTCGCGCCCAGCCGCTCTTCGGTACGATCCGCGATCGGGCCCATCGTCAGCCACATCGCGATGTCCTGGTTCGGAAAGCCCTTGATGCCGGTGAAGTTGCCCGCTTTCATTGCCTCACGGTCCTGCCAGAAGCGGTTGTCGTGATTGCGCAACGGCCGGTAGAACTCGTCGAGGTCAATGCCGACCTGCTGCCCGAGGAACTTGCGCCACGTCTCGGTTTCGGGTGTCTTGTCAGGATGACCCCACGCCATGAAATAGAACGCGGTGCTGGTGTCGTCGCACGGCACGTTGATGTTGGCCACGTTGTACAGGTTGTTCGGCGGAATGAGCGCGGTAGCCGGCGCGACGAACACGGTCGAGCGCACGTAATCGTGCGTGGCCGCGTTCTGGATTGGGCGGCGCAGCGCGGCATAGCGGAAGCCGTAACTCGTGCGATGCACCTGCAGACGCGGCGCCTTGTCCGTCGACGGACGCAGCCAGTTCTTCGACGTTGCTTCTGCACCGCCCACACGCGCCGGCACAAAGTCCGACGAATGCAGGCTCGAGCTATGCGCGGAATCGATCGCACCTTCGAGAATCTGCGCCCAATTGCACGGCAAAATCGCCTTAGCGATGCTGACGCGCGTGTCCTCGGTCGGCGCCCAGGCGGGCGGCACGAATTCAGGTATTGCGTCCTGCGGGCCCATGTACGCCCAGACGAAGCCGCCCCATTCGTTCGTCTCGTAGGCCTTGTGTTTCACCTTCCTGGTCATGTCGCTGCACGAAGGCTCGGATACCATTTCGATCACGTTGCCCTTTACGTCCATCTTCCAGCCGTGATAGAGGCAGCGCAGGCCGCAATCCTCGTTGCGCCCATACACGAGCGACACCCGCCGATGCGGACAGTATTCGTCCATCACGCCGACGTTGCCGTCAGTGTCGCGGAACACCACGAGGTCCTCGCCGAACACGCGCGCTTTCACGGGCGCGCCGTCCGGCTCGCTGATTTCTTCGCTGAGACACACGGGCGTCCAATGACGGCGCATCAACTGGCCCATCGGGGCATCGCCTTCGACACGACACAGCAATTCGTTTTCTTCATGCGTGAGCATTTACGCTTCTCCTGGCCAACGTATTCAATGGGGATGATTTTCAGAGGTCCAGCACCAGTTCTTCGCTCTTTGCGCGCGACACGCAGATCATGATCTGGCCGCGCTTCTCGTCTTCGTCAAGCACCATGTCGCGATGATCCGCTTCGCCCGCACACAGCGTCGTGCGACACGATCCGCATGTGCCGCTTTCGCATGAACTCGGCGCGCGGATGCCGTTGTCGCGCAGGATTTCGAGGATCGAGCGGTCCTTCGGAATGTCGAAGCAGCGGCCCGATCGCTCGAGCCTCACGCTGAACGGCGTGTTCTCGGCCGCGCGCGACTGATCCACGCCGAAGCTCTCGAAATGCACGCTGCCTGTCGGCCAGTGACCAGTCATGTCGCGCACGCCGTCCATCAGCGCGCGCGGGCCGCAGCAGTAGACGTGCGCACCGCTGCCGGGCTTTTCGAAAACAGGCCAGAAGTCGAACGCATTGGCGAGATCACCATGATCGTGATGCACGACGACGTGCGGCTTCCATTCCGCGCTGCTTAGTTCCTCGAGGAACGCCGTCGTCTCCGGGCTGCGCGAGACGTAATAGAGCTGGAAGCGCGGGCCGCCGGTGGCCTTGAGGTGACGCATCATCGAGAGAATCGGGGTGATGCCAATGCCGCCCGCGACGAACACAAAGCTGCGCGCGCGTTCGCTCAGTTCGAATTCGTTGCGCGGCTCGGAAACTTCGATGCGGCCGCCTTCCGCGACGTCATCCGTCATGCTGACCGAGCCGCCGCGGCCCGCTGCGTCGCGCTTCACGGCGATCACGTAGCGGTCCGTTTCGTCAGGATCGTTGCACAGCGAATAGTTGCGGTTCGCGCCGCTTGGCACGCGCACCGTCAAGTGCGCGCCCGCCGTGAAGGACGGCAATCCGCGCCCTTCTTCATCGCGGAGCTCGAAACGGAAGATGCCTTCCGCCACCGGGTCCTTCTTCGTCACCACGAGCATCCTGAATGACAGTTCGTTGCTGGCCGAATCGCTCATTGCACCTACTCTCCCGCATTTGTCTTCATTCGATGACACCATCCCTCCGCCGTCGATCACCATGACGTTTATATTAGATATCTAATCATGTAGAAGCAAGCGGGTTTTCCCTGAAATCGTTCGGATGACGCAAATGAAAACGGCGCCTTCACATCGAAGACGCCGCCCTTGCTGCGAGAACTGAACGCTAAGATTGCTTTTCCGCGTGCTCGCGCAGCGTATTGGCCGGCACGCCAATCAGCACCGCGAGTCCGCCAAGCATCACGAGTACGGCGATTGCGGATAGGCCGATCGCAAGGCTGCCCGTCATCGTCTTGATCCAGCCGAGCGCGATCGGTCCACAGAACGCGCCCACTTGCCCCAGGCTGCTGATCGCGCCGATGCCTGCGGCGGCGGCATCATCGGATAGATATGCGGGAGGGATCGACCAGATAATGGCCGCCGCGCCGAAGTAGGAAATGGAGATCATCCCCAGACAGACGATGGCCGCCGTGGTGTTGCCCGACAGTACGGGCAGCAGAAAGCCGCCCAACGCGCCGACCGCCGTGCACCCGAAGAAATGCCAGCGCCGCTCGAGCGTGACGTCCGAACTGCGCGCGACCGCGAACATGCCGAGCGCGCCGATGATGTACGGCAACGCCGACAGCAGGCCCACGTTGAGCACGTCCGAAACGCCTGCCTGACGAATGATGGTCGGCGTCCAGTAGTTGAGGATCGTGCCGCACAGGGGCACCGTGCCCCAGCCTGCCGCGAGGATATACACGCGCGGGTCCCTCAGCGCGACCAGCAACTGATGATGCGTGTGCTTTGCGGGCTTCTTCTCGGCGCGGTCTGCGGCGAGCGCATCAAGGATGATCTTCTTCTGCTCGTCGTCGAGCCAGCGCGCGTCCTGCGGACGGTCGACGAGATAGAAGAACGCCACGACGCCCATCAGCAGCGCTGGCAAGCCCTCGAGAAAGAACAGCCACTGCCAGTTTTTGTAGCCGAGCACATCGACGAAGTTATGCAGGATCCAGCCCGACAGCGGGCCGCCGATGATGCCCGCCGCCGCGATCGCCAGCAGAAAGCGCGACGTGATGCGCGCGCGCCGCGCGCCCGGATACCAGTACGTCAGGTACAGAATGATGCCGGGCCAGAAACCGGCCTCGGCCGCGCCGAGCAGGATTCGCGCGATATAAAACTGCGTTGGCGTGGTCATGAAGGCCATCGCGGTGGAAATGCCGCCCCACAGGATCATGATGCGCGAGACGGTGAGGCGCGCGCCGATCTTCTTGAGCCAGAGCGTGCTCGGCACTTCCAGCGAGATATAGCCGATGAAGAACAGGCTCACGCCAAGGCCGTACGCGGCATCGGACAAGCCGAGATCCTGCTTCAGATGCAATTGCGCAAAGCTCACGTTCACTCGATCCAGATAGTTCAGCACCCAGCAGACGAAGATGAACGACATCAGCCGCCAAGTGACCTTGTGATACGTGGCCTCGACGCGGGCTGCCGTCGCGTCCGATTCCGACATGAATTGCGTGACTGTGGATTTGGCCACCAAACGTCTCCAATTTCCGTGCATGAGGGCGACACACCGGCGCGCGAAGTGTGACCGCACGTCCCGCATATCAAGGATATTTTGTTCGATATCTAATCATAATGGTAAGGAGACGGTCACGCGTGAGCAAGTTCGGGTTTGCACCGAGATCCTTGCGGAGGATCCTGGCTGCGCAAAGCGTACGGCCCGCAGCTATCATGTCGGGCAAGACACCTGCACTCTGGAACGAGACATCGCCATGACACGAAAGAAGACTGTGGAAGGCACGCCGCGTGAAACCGCGGAGATGCTGCGCCACTGGCACGAATCGGTGCCGAACGACCGCCTCGCGCACCTTGTGAAAGACGCCTCACGATCGATGGTGCGCGCGTTGCAAATGCGGCTTGCGGAGCATTCGGTGTCATTCGGGCACTGGACCTTCCTGCGCATCCTCTGGGAAACGGACGGGCTCACGCAGCGCGAACTGAGCGAGCAGGCGGGCGTGATGGCGCCCACCACGTTCGCCGCCGTGACGGCGATGGAAAAACTTGGACTGGTCGAGCGCCAGCAGCGTCCGGAGAACAAGAAGAACACGCACGTGTATCTCACCGCCGAGGGCCGCGCGCTGAAGGACAAGCTCGTACCACTTGCGGAGGAGGTAAACGAGATAAGCGTGACCGGCCTGAGCGAACGCGATATCAAGACCGCGCGCAAAGTGCTGCTGACGATTATTGAGAATCTGGCAGACGACGAGTCGGGCTCGACGAACCCCATGCGACGCGTACTTTCCACTCGCGAACTTGGCAAGCTGATTGCCGAGCGCGGTGAAACGTGGGAGGACGCTTAAGAGCTAAGAGCAAGCGCGGCTTGATACTGAAAAGAACATCACTGGTATCGCGGATGCTTGGACTGCGACAACGATTGCAGCTTCGGATCGTTCATGACAGTGCTGATGCCGCATCGATAGTAAGAACACTCCGGTCCATCGCGCATTCGCCGGCGAGGAAAGGCGGAAGCGCTTGCCACCGTCGAAAGCCGGAAGCGCCGAGCCAGTTGTCTGCGGACAGCTCGCAAGTACGACCTCTTCCACATCTCGAAGGGCCGCAATTGCAACAACGACGGACAGACGGACACCAAGTTATAGCTGCGGCTCAAGGACCGTTCATGGCCGACCTCTGCCTCACGCGATCCGCATGTGCAGCACGAGCCCGGCGGTCGGCACCGCGCGACCCCAAAAGCGGACAGTCTGGCGAGACCCGCTACAAACTTTTCAGAAGATTGTCGATTTTCGATCATCAGCTTCGTCGTCAGGTTATTCACACCCAAAGGATCTCCCATGAAATACCTCGGCTTGGCCTACTTCACCCCCGATAAATTCGCCGCGATGGCGCCAGACGACGTCAAGAAATTGGTGAGCCAATGCCCCGCATTGGACGACAAGATGCGGGCTACCGACAAGGTACTGATTTCCGCATCGCTTGGCGATCTGGACAACTGGAGGACGCTCCGCCCGCGCAGTGGCAAGACGCACGTCACCGATGGGCCCTATACCGAGTCGAAGGAAGTCGTGGGCGGCCTGTTCATCATCGAGGCGGATACCCATGACGAGGCGTTGCGCATCGCCTCCATGCACCCGGCGGCCACGCTGGGCGAAGAAGGTGGATGGGTCGTCGAGCTTATCCCCGTGGATTCCTACTGGTCCCGATGAGGGCTTGGACGCGTGTCTCAATTATGCGTTGGGGCTCTGTTCTCCTCAAACACCTTCACGGCTTCGTGAGTCATCGCGACGATGCTACTTCTGGGCCGAGCGGCGACGCCTGTGATCGACCCACAACGGTCCCCGCGCTTCTAGTAAGCGCGGTCATTCAAAGCGCACAAGACAAACGCTAGATCGCTGTCCTGATACGATCGGGAGCATCGACTTCTCAGAGGCCAAAGATGGACTGGAACAAGATATATGGCAAAGTGTTTCGCGACGATGCTGGCGAAGAATACGGGGTTATTCGGATGCTTCCACAAGGCGATCGAAACGAGCTCTTCAGCTCGTCTGTCAAGCCGTTTGCCGTCGATGACTGCGGGAACTACTTCCTCCGCACCGACGATGGCGTCTCTTTTTGGGACCACGAAACAGGCAGCGTCACAAGGCTCGCAACATCCGAAAACGCGTTTGTCGAGCGACTTACCGAGCCTCGGCCAGTCACGATAGAGGAAGGGCAAGTGCGACGTGCGTGGATCGACCCTGACTTCTTGAAACACCTGAACAAGAAGTGAGGCTGGCAGGCCGCTTGTGGCCGAACTGAGCCCGACGACGACCGGCTCTGATCGACCCACTCCGGTCAGCCGCCAGGAAGCCGTCACCTCCGCTCAGGCGTCGAGACGAGACGGTGGTCATTGCCACTCTTCCTGGCTTTCTTCGAACGAGCTGGAAGAGCGCGCCAGCCTGCTTATCATGCAATGTAGACATTTTTGGCGCGTTGCTTTCAGGCACGCGGATGAAAGAAGCGTTGGCCGCACGCGGCACTGGAACTGTCGCCAAGAGAGATCGTTTGGAAAGCAATCAGCAGCGAGCTCAGGTCGACCACCAACGTGCCACCAGAACGCTGGTCTGTACAACGTCGATCCACGCGTTTTTCCTTTCGTTGCACCAAAGGCCGACACCGCTGCGCGCCGTTACCGGGCAGGAGCGAGGCTACGGGGGCCCAACGTACTGCCGCCGACCATTCAGGGCTTTCTTGCAGACGCGAGCACACACGGCATCGGGACTCGCACCTCGCCGTTATCCGTATACGTTGCCGCATCGTCGGACACAGCTTTCTGGATCGAAGCCAGCGCCTCCGGTGACTGCGCCTTCAAGATCGCCGCGACGCGCACACCGCCGCGCATCAGAACGTCGAAAGGCGTTTCGGGCGCGCGGATACGCAAAGTTTGACTGACTTCCTTGATGCGGGGCTCAACGAAGCCCGCATCAAGCAGCGCACGCTCCGATTCGTGTGAGTCGCTGAAGCGGAAGAACGGAGGCCCGGGAGGTAGTTGGACATCCATGCGGCCGTACTTCTCAATGGCCTTGAGCACCATCCCAAATCCAACGGCCTGGTCCGGAGGCGCCCAAACGGTAAACGCGATTCTGCCGCCCGGGCGCAGCACCCGAAACGCTTCGGCGAGCGCCGCCTCGGGACGAGAGAAATGCAGCATTCCGAAGCTGATACCGACCGCGTCAAAACTCATATCCGGAAAAGGCAGATCTTCGGCACTGCCGGACCGGAATGCGAGGTCGGGAAAAATGCGTCGCGCTTGCTGAACCATCGCGTCCGCGAAATCGACGCTGACGACATCGGCGCCACGACGCGCCGCAGCAGCCGCAAGATAGCCGGGCCCCGACGCGACATCAAGAAGCTGGACGCTGGCACGTACCTCAAGCGCGTCGAGCAGCGCATCATTGGACTGCATCGTCAATTCGCCAAAATACGAGTGATACGGTTGTGCGACCGTTTCCCAGCCCTGACGCTCAAAGACACTGAATTCGTCTTGTTCCATGCCACCCATCCACAGGGTTTACCCTGCCTCAACACGACGTCGGATCGACGCGATTCGCGCCGGTGCATGGTGGTCAGGTTAGTGCCACTAGGCCACTTGTACAAGACTGGACGGGAGTTCCAGAATTCGTTCTCTCGCGCCACCGCCAGCGACTAATGCCGTGAACCGCGTCGCATATGAGATTGCGGCGAGATCGACGATCCCGTCCGCGATGTGCGTCCCCTGTCCCCCTATGAAGGGACGATCGCGGGCATTGGCCGAATGGCTCCATCTGGCCGCACCCCGTCGGTCGGTCAAAACTGTTGCAATAGCGCTCGCCAGCATCGGGCCATACCGGACCGGCGAGCTGCGTGTACGATAGGACCAGTTGACTTATGAGTCTCAGGAGACACCATGAAAGCGGTGTGCCCGCTGCACGGGCCA